>JAQBNX010000034.1 GCA_028288385.1 Spirosoma sp. | reverse complement strand
TGGGCGGCATCGAAAAACAGATTGTGCGTTTGCTCCGGGTTCCACAGGCTTTGGTGAATGTGTCCACTGCATCCGGGCAACTCGGCATTCCATTTGGCCATGAACGTAGCGATTAGCCCGTGCCGGTACGCAATTTCCTTGACGGAGGTCTTAAACAGAGCCGCTTTGTCTGCCGCCCGGACAACCTCATCATGGGCAATAGCCGCTTCGTAGACACCCGGTCCCGTTTCGGTATGCAGCCCTTCGAGAGGAATGTCAAACTGGGTTAGCTGGTCGAACAGGCCGTGGAAAAAGTCGTTTTTGAGCGACGGCCGCAGAATGGAGTAGCCAAACATACCCGGTGTGAGTGGGTCCAACTGCCGGAAGCCTTTTTCGGTTAAGCTCTGCGGGGTTTCACGAAAATTGAACCACTCGAACTCTTGCGCAAATTCAGCGTGAAACCCCATCTCCCGGCATTGGCCCGCTACGCGTTTGAGCAACGAACGCGGGCAGGCCGCCAGGGTGTTGAACTCGGCCAGGAAAAACGGAATGTTAGCCTCCCACGGAATTTGCCGGAACGTAGTGAGGTCAATGCGCACCGGTGCATCGGGGTAGCCAGACTGCCAACCCGTAGTCAGGCTATTATCGTAGGGCACATCGGCCGAGTCCCACCCCCACACTACGTCGCAGAAGCCGTAGCCATCGGCTAAGCCCTCTAAAAACTTGTGGCGGCTGATGACTTTGCCCCGCAGGACGCCGTCGATGTCGGTAAAGGCAAACTTGATTTTAGGCGCGTCAAGCTGGTTGATGAGGTCAATAACGGATTGTTGATCCATGCGGTATAATGGCTGCGTCCGAACTAGATCCGGCAACAAAGGGCGGAGCCAAACAATTGGCTCACGAAGCGCGAAAGATACTAAAATTGGTGCACCGCAGGGCGAAACCTTATTTAATCTCGCCCGGTGTCACCATCACTCCCTTTTGTCGGTTGTTGCGCAATATGGTCAGTTGAACGGGGCGGCCGATGGTGTCGCCAGTCAGCAGTCGGTGCAGGTCATCGACTGTAGTGACAGACTGGCCGTTAAAGCCCACAAAGATGTCGCCTTGTAATAACTCACCGTTGCCCGCCACTCCGTCGGCTTCCACGCTGGCCACCATAACACCCGTTTTAGCCGTGAGCTGGTTGTATTGTTTAATCCGCTCGGTCAGGTTAATGAGTTGTCCTGCAATGCCTAAATAGCCCCGGCGAACGCGGCCTTCCAGCATCAGTTTTCCGGTGACGAAGGCCGCTAAATTCGAGGAAACGGCAAAACAAATGCCCTGCGCCGGTAAAATAACCGCCGTATTGACCCCAATCACGTCGCCGTTGGAATTAACCAGGGGACCGCCCGAATTGCCGGGGTTCAGGGCTGCGTCGGTCTGAATAACATCGTCGATGAGCCGCCCTGATTCTGAACGTAACGTTCGGCCAAGGGCACTCACCACCCCCGCCGTCAGGGAATACTGAAAGCCGTATGGATTGCCAATCGCAACCGCAATCTGCCCCACCTGTACCTGTTTGGAGTCGGCAAATCGAATGGCTTTGAGTCCCTCGGCGTCAATCTTTAATACGGCAATGTCCGTTGCTGGGTCACGTCCCATCAGGATAGCCCCGAACTCCCGGTTATCAGGAAGTGCTACGTCGATTTTGGACGAACCGGCTACCACGTGATTATTGGTGATGATGTAACCGTCGGTCGAGATGATGAATCCCGATCCTGTGCCACCATCTGGCTGTCGTCGTTGTGGGTTAGAAGCACTAGGTTTGTCCAGCCGGCCACTAACCCTGATCTGAACCACTGATGGGCTGACTTTTTTGGCTACATTTACGATAGTGCCCGAGTAGGCATCCAGCAGGATTGCATCCTGGTGGCCTGGCTGTCCGGGTTGCCCTTGCGAATCTAGAGAACTAACAAAGAATGGATTCATGAGTCTGTTTTTTAAAGGTGCAATATGGGCTTTCACGATCTGTTCCAACCGTTGGGACGGGTGACCTTGCGGAATATATCGGCCATATTGTCACGAATCGCCACTTTATGGCCTATAGAATTATGACTTAATCGTGCCAGAACGGCAGATTAAACGTAGTTGAGTAGAAAATTGTACAGGGAAATAGGTATTGATAATGGAGTTCGAGGAGTACTTAGCACAGAAAAAAATAGACGCCAATCAGTTCCGGCAGGGCGAACCAGAGCGATACGTAGCGTGGAAAGAGGAGTTTGAGCAGATGAGCCCGACAAGTTTTACCATTCAGAAGAAATTTCTTTTGAACGATACCCGAAGGAAGTATATTTTCCGTTAATATACATTATTCGATCTGATGGTCAGATCGTTGTAACCTATAACCTTAAATCTTTGCTATGAGCCTTACATTAGGAGAACTGCGTGGTATTACAGACACCGTGTTAAATGCGCTTAGAGGGCAGGGCCTCGGTGACAGTGATGCGTTGTTAGAAGCAGCTAAAACGCCCCAGGGCCGCAAGGCGCTGGCCACCGCAGCTGGTGTTGAGTCATCCGTTATTCTGGAACTTGCCAACCGGGCTGATCTGGCACGTATTAAAGGCATTGGTCGGGTCTACAGTGACCTGATGGAAGAAGCCGGCGTAGACACGGTAAAGGAACTGGCCCGGCGTTCGCCGGCCAACCTGCACGCCAAACTAATTGAGATCAATAGCACTAAGCAGTTTACCCAGCGTCCGCCTTCGGTTGAGCAGGTTACTGATTTTGTTGAGCAGGCTAAGGGCCTCCCAGGCATGTTGGAGTACTAAAAAGCCCTGGTCAGTCAGCAAGTCAGTAACCAGCCGATTGCTCCTATACTGACTTGCTGACTGACCAGCTTTTCCGTTAACGGAAATTAATTCAGCCGTTTGGGTTCGCGCAGGTAATTCTCCAAACGGTTTTCCAGTTCAGACAGATTCAGGTTGGTAAACAATTCCCCATTCAGGGCCAGCGCTATCCGCCCGCTTTCTTCCGAAACGGCAATTACGGCTGCGTCCGTAGCCTCACTCATCCCCAATGCGGCCCGGTGCCGAAAACCTAGGGACGGGGGTAATTCATCATCGTCAGAAACGGGCAGGATACAGCGAGCCGCCCAAATCCGGCCCTCACTGATCAGAACGGCTCCATCGTGCAGGGGGCTATACTGGCTGAAAATGGCCAGCAGCAGCGGCTTCGATAAATCGGCGTTGATGATTTCTCCCGATAAGGCAAATTTTTCCAGGCCATCGTGTTTCTGAATAACAAGCAGGCCGCCCGAAAACTCGCTGCCCAGCGTTTTGCATGTGTCTATAAGTGGCTTTAATTGCGTCTTTGATTCGGTTACGTTTCCCTGTCGCAGCAGCCATCGCCGTATCCAGCGGCTGTTTGCCACGTTTGTCGATTTGCCAATAAGGAGCAGAAAACGACGAATCTCATGCTGAAAGATGATTATCAAAGCCAGGGCTCCCACACTGATAAAATACTCCAGAATGGTCGTCATTAGGTTTAGCCCAAGCGCTTTGACCACCAGATAGGCTAAGTAAACCAGCAGATACCCAATAAATACCCGACTGGCTACGCTGCCCCGAACGAGATTATAAATCTGGTAAATAAGTACTGTAACGAGCAGGATATCGAGCAGATCGAGCCAGCCGACATCCAAGAAACCCAGGTGAAAAACGAGCATACGGGAAAGGAACAAGTAGGGCAATAGGAATGCACACCCGCAATGACAACGCCAGTTTAAGTATCTGTCGTGCTGCGGTTCCGCTAAATAACAAACGTTTCCCCTTCCACAGCGAGGTATGTTTCGGGAAATAAGGACCGGGCTTCGTTTAAAAATGGCTCGAACTGCTTGTAACGAGAGGAGAAATGGCCGATCAATAACCGCCCAACACCGGCGTTGGCTGCAATAGCCGCAGCCTGTTGAGCCGTTGAGTGATACACTTCAGAGGCTCGCTCGGCATTATCTTCCAGAAATGTCGCTTCATGATACAGCAGATCGACGCCCTGCAATTGGGTTGTGAGCCCGGCCACGTAGCGAGTATCGGAGCAGAAAGCGTAAGAGCGTGAAGGGGGACCGGGCACGGTATACTCAGCCGCGGCATACAGAACGGACCCATTCTCATCCCGTATATCATGCCCCTCTTTGAGTTGCTTCAGGTATTGAACCGGTACGTCAGTGGGCAGCTTTTCACGTAGTAAATGGGGTTTGTGAGGCTTCTCGCGGAACAAATACCCTGAACAGTCAATCCGATGCTGCAGCGGGACCGACTCCACCGTGAGCTGAGGGTGGTCGAGCAGCAGCGTTGGCAGGGCGGGGTCAACGGCCTGAAAGTGGAGGTTGTAGCCCAACCGGGAATCAGACACACGAAAGATAGTCGTCAGCACTTCGTCCAGACCACGTGGTCCAAACAGGTACAAGTCCTCGGTGCGGCCCGACAAATTGAGGGTCGATAGGAGTGGAGCCAGTCCAAAGTAATGATCACCATGCAGGTGACTTATGAAAATATAGCGCAAACGTCCCAATCGGATTTTCTGCTCGATGAGCCGTAGTTGGGTGCCTTCTCCACAATCAATCAGCATATAGTCGCTGCCGACGGTGAGTAGCTGAGCCGTGGGGTGCAGCCGTAGCGTGGGCGTAGCAGAACCAGCTCCCAGAATGGTGAGGGCAAATGGCTGCGGGGCAGATCGGTGGTGGGCCGGGTCGTGGTTAGACTTATTCGCGGCCGATGCTGCTTCCTGCGTCGTATTCGTCATCGCTCTCGCTTCGAAAATCGTTTTCCAGTTCATTCATAAACACGGCGTCAATGGCTTCCTCAACCGTCGGAAGAAGGGTCAGGTCGCTGATGTTGGCCGTATCTAAAAACTCAATCAGGTCGTCATTTTGGGTAACTAGCACCAGCAATCCCACTTCATTGCTGCACTGGCGGTTTATTTTTCGAATGGTACTCACCCCCGCCGGGTCCACGGTCTGTACCGGATTCATGTCTACAATAATATTGCTGTATCCTTCCCGAAACAGCACCCTGCTGAGTGTTTCGAAGTCCTGAGGAACCTCACCTTCGAAAGCATTGTCCGCTAAACGGATCAGCGCGTACTGCTCATTTTTTTCAATTGTATACGTCATAGTTAATCAAACTGAAATTCAGATCACGATTTTAGTGCCGCAGGGATTTAGAATAGAAGCGGTCAAATAACAAACTTTATCTATTCGCTACGTTAGTCGTTCAGTGTCTTCCGAATAGCCGCTTCAATCCGTCCGATCGGATCGGCATCATCGGCGGGCTGAAATGACTGACCGGTAACGGTTTCGAACAGTTCGACGTACCGCTGTGAAATCTGGTTTATCCATTCGTCGGACATCGTCGGCACAGTCTGACCGGGTTTACCCTGAAACCCATTTGTGATAAGCCATTCTCTAACGAATTCTTTGGACAATTGTTTCTGTTGACGACCCGCCTGCTGGTTATCCTCGTAGGCATCGAGGTAAAAATACCGCGACGAATCCGGCGTATGTACCTCATCAATCAGATAAACCCGACCGTCTAATTGGCCGAACTCGTATTTGGTGTCGACCAGAATCAGTCCCTGTTGGGCGGCCATGTCTGTCCCACGGTTAAACAGCGCACGGGCATAGTGTTCCAACTGGACGTAGTCGTTCTCAGAGACAATATGACGGCTCAATATTTCCTCGCGGCTGATGTCTTCATCGTGGCCTTCGTGGGCCTTCGTACTGGGCGTAATGATAGGTTCGGGCAGTCGGTCGTTTTCGCGCAGGCCGTTTGGCAGGGTCACTCCGCAAAGCGTCCGGTGTCCATCGCGGTATTGTCGCCAGGCATGGCCCGCCAGATACCCACGCACCACCATTTCAACTGCGTAGGGAGCACACTTCAGCCCGACGCTGACGTTCGGGTCAGGTACGGAGAGCAGCCAGTTTGGCACGATATCGGCTGTAGCCCTCAGAAAATAGCCAGCTGTTTGGTTCAGCACCTGCCCTTTTAAGGGAACAGGTCGGGGCAACACCACATCAAACGCCGAGATTCGATCCGACGCAATCAGCACCAGCTTCTCCGGGAATGCGTAAACATCCCGGACTTTGCCTCGATAAAAACCCGTTTGGCCGGGGAACTGGAAGTTGGTTTCCTGAATTGCGTTCATTTATAAGAGTTTACAGAGGTTAGGGGTTATGGTACGTCGCTTGTGCATGAGAAACGAGTAATCGTAACCCACCATTACAATTTTTCCAGCACCAGTGCCGATGCACCACC
>JAQBNX010000637.1 GCA_028288385.1 Spirosoma sp. | reverse complement strand
TTCATTTCCATCCAGAATGCCATAATCAAATACAGAATTACGGGTGATCCCAGTGTTAGAAACGACGTATAAATAAAGTAAAGCCGGATACTGCTGGCCGAGATACTCATCTTCTCTCCCAGCAGAGTGCAGACACCAAATGCCTGCTTTTCAACAAAATATCGAATCCTTTCCATACTGTTTAAACAACACACAAGCAAGGCTTTTCAATGAGTATCCGAGAAACCGGCTGTTGGCAAAGCTAACGATTTTGCACCACAGATTGTTTGCCGCCAGCTAAGAAAAACAAACAAACGAGCCTTAAAAAGCCAAAAAATAAGGTATAGCTAATTGAAGTCAAAAGATTTTTGCTTTATTTGTGTCGAAACAAAAGTCTCCTATTTCGTGGACACTAGTGCCCACGAATTCATGAAGTTTGTTGACTACTAACCTGATATCCTGGCTGTTCCTATACACGGATGATTGTGTATAGTATTTGTTGCCAATCGACCTCTTTTAAGTTTACCAATTTAATTTTTTTGCTTTTATGGAAACAGGTGTAGTTAAATTCTTCAATGAAGGGAAGGGCTACGGATTTATCGTTGAAGACGATACCAACCGAGACATTTTTGTTCACATTACTGGTCTTAATGGACTCACCATCCGCGAGAAAGACCGGGTTCAGTTTGAAGTCGTTGATGGAAAAAAAGGCCTAAACGCCGTGAAAGTGAAAAAAATAGAGCAGGACTATTAAATATAACAGCTATTCATAAAAATGCCCACCTGATTGCCAGGTGGGCATTTTTATGAATAGCTGTTTACTGAGAGTTAATTTCCCGTCCAGCCACGTACATCAATCATAGTTGGCATAGGTGCGTCCATCTTTAATTTCTTACGCACACCACCAAGGTCGTTAAACAGTTTGTTGGGGCTAGCCGCCCGAAGCTGGTCTACCGTCAGGTAACCCAACCGTTGCACGGCCGGTACCCACACCGCTGGTACGCCCGCTTCAATAAAGTCAACATCTGTCGACAGATCGACTTTCTTTTCTGGTCGCATCTGCGGAAAAAATAAGACGTCCTGAATGCTGGGCTGGTTGGTCATAATCATCGCTAGTCGGTCGATACCTAAGCCAACACCCGCCGTAGGAGGCATACCGTATTCGAGTGCCCGCAGAAAGTCTTCGTCCAGGGCCATGGCTTCTTCATCACCCCGCTCTGCCAACCGCAGTTGCTCCTCGAAGCGTTCACGCTGGTCAATGGGGTCATTTAGCTCCGAATAGGCATTGGCAATCTCCTTCCCGTTACAAATAGCCTCAAACCGCTCAACTAAACCCAGTTTACTCCGGTGCTTTTTGGTTAAGGGCGACATCTCAACCGGGTAGTCGGTGATGAACGTTGGTTGAATCAGCTTGGGTTCGCAGGCGTCACCAAAAAGTTCATCGATCAACTTCGACTTGCCCATGGTGGAGTCGACCCGAATGCCCCGGCTTTCGGCTAGCTGTCGCAGATCCGCTTCGTCCATGGACGAAACGTCGACACCCGTGTATTCCTGAATGGCCTCAAACATGGTTAGACGCTTCCAGGGCCGCTTGAAGTCGATGGTGTTATTGCCCACAGTCACTTTAGTCGTTCCGGCCACATCCAGCGCTACTTGCTCAACCATCTCTTCGATGGTGTCCATCATCCAGAGGTAATCTTTGTAGGCTACGTAGAACTCCACCTGGGTGAACTCGGGATTGTGCGTGCGGTCCATACCTTCGTTGCGGAAGTCTTTCGCAAATTCGAACACACCATCGTAACCTCCCACAATAAGCCGTTTCAGGTACAACTCGTTGGCAATGCGCATATAAAGCGTCATGTCAAGTGAGTTGTGGTGGGTTCGAAACGGCCGGGCGGCAGCCCCACCATGAATGGGCTGTAGAATGGGCGTTTCTACCTCGAGGTAGCCTCTCTGGCTAAGGAATTGCCGGATCGAATTCACCAGCTTCGTGCGTTTCACAAATACATCACGCACCTGCGGATTCACAATCAGGTCCACGTAGCGCTGACGATAGCGTTGTTCAGGATCAGTAAAAGCGTCGTACGTTTCTTTCTCACCCTGCTCGTTCACACCTTCTTTTACCACTGGTAAGGGCCGCAACGCCTTGTTCAGAAGTTTAAACGAGCGGACGTGGATGGATAATTCGCCGGTCAGTGTGGTGAACACATGGCCTTCGATGCCAATAATGTCGCCAATGTCAAGGAGCTTTTTAAAAACTGTGTTATAGAGCGTTTTGTCATCGCTGGGGCACAGATCGTCGCGCCGGAAGTAGAGTTGTAATCGACCCGTAGCGTCCTGCATCTCGGCAAACGAAGCACTGCCCATGATGCGGAAGCTCATCAGGCGTCCGGCCAGCCGAATCGTGTTAAATTGGGGATCTGTGGAAAAATCCAGGTGTGGTTGGTAGCCGCCCTGGGTATCGGTCGCGTCCGGCGACCGGGTAGTCTTGTCGCTGAAGGCCGCGCGGATGTTGGCAATGGTGTGGGTGACGTCAAACAACTCGGCAGGGTAGGGGTCTATGCCCATACGCATCAATTCTTCGCGCTTATGTCTGCGGTTAATCTCTTGTTCGCTCAGCATTATCCTTTTTGTTAACCATTCAGACCCAGCCGGCTCGGAATCGACCTAACGATTGCAGCTTTTGGGGTAGCCGGGGTGGGCGGTCAATTTGGTTTTGAATCAGAATGCAAAAATAGCGAAAAGGATTGGCGTTTGGAGGAAAGGCCCCGAAGAGCCACCCATTGATGCTCTTTGTGGAGGGTAGCAGTTACTTAATGCCGCCAACCACGTACTCACCAATCAGTCGGACACCCTCCAACGTTAACGAGGGCACCACATGGGCGAAGGCATTGTGTAAGGTTGGAATCTGTCCCGACAGACCGCCCGTAGCAATGGCCATGCAGTCGTCACCCAGTTCCGCCCGGATGCGGTCGATTAAAGAGCGGACCAGCCCCTCGTAGCCCAGCACCACACCTGCCTGAATAGCGTGGGTGGTATTTAGCCCCAGCGCCGACGAGGGAACTTCGATGGGTACTTCGGGCAGTTGAGCCGTGTTGGCGAACAGCGACCGAATAGCCGTTTTCAGTCCCGGAGCAATCGCCACCCCCAGCATACGGCCATCGCCCGACACGGTCGTGAAGGTCAGGGCGGTACCAAAATCAACTACTACGCAGTTACGGTGGTAGCGGGTATAGGCAGCCAGGGCATTAGCAACCAAATCGGCCCCTATTTCATGTGGACGCAGGATTTCAAGCGGTAATAAGGGGTAAACAGCTGGCCCCACCACAATGGGCTCCAGGCCAAACAATCCCTGTAGCATACTCCGCATTGTAGGAATCAGATCTGGTACAACGCTGCTAACAACGGTGCTTTGAATGGCACTCAGGGATATGTCGGCTTCGAGTAGCCAAAGCCGCAGCCGCCCTTCGTACGATACAGCTGATTCAGTAGGCCGTGCCGGCGTTCGCCAGATATGTTGCCAAGTGGTTTGGTTGTAAAGGCCAAAAACAGCGTCGGTATTGCCAATGTCAACGATAATCTGCACAGGGAGGGGGTCAATTGCCAGGGCGAAATAAGGGGAAAAACAACAAATTTCCGCAAGTAGTCCCCTGACCCTGTATTGATCGAATAACCAGCACGCACTACAGCACCAGTGGTTTGGGCTTCGCCGTCATAAACTCTTTTAGATAAAATGGCTCAAATTGAGCAACGTTTTCAAACCGGCCTTCTGTCAAGGCAGCGGTTGCCAGAAGACCTACTGTCCGGGCTGAAGGCTGGATGAGTTTGTCCAGGAAAACCGCGTTTGACTGACCACCCAGCGCAGCCCGGCACTTGGCGGCTCCGTCACCGAAAAACACGACCGGCCCCTTCGCCAGCCAATCGCTGAAGGACTGTTCATCAATGATCTCAGCTGATGTTGCACGTAACTCGCTACCGTCGGCCGCGCCGTAAAAAGCGCAGTATACTTCCATGCGCCGGGCGTCAATCATTGGGCAAAGCCGATACGTAGCAGAATAAAATGAACGGATTTGTTCGGCCATAGCCGCCAGCGTATTTATCGCTAGCAGAGGTTTATCCAGCGCAAAACAAAGTCCTTTAGCTGTGGAGACGCCAATACGCAGACCCGTATATGATCCCGGCCCTTTGGCCACAGCAATGGCGTCTAGCTGATTTAGTTCGTAACCCGTGTGCTTCACTACGTCGTTGATGAGCGTGGTGAGCATAGCAGACGACGTACGTTCGGTGAAGAGTTCGTAACAACCCAATAGTGTTTCGTCTTGGTGGAGCGCTACTGAACAGACCGTGGTCGACGTGTCGAGTGAAAGAAGAAGCATTTTAGGTATGAAAGATGCGCAATGAGTTGTGAGCATCTGCTATGGCTCACAACTCATTGCGC
>JAQBNX010000707.1 GCA_028288385.1 Spirosoma sp. | reverse complement strand
CAGCCGGAAAGTAGAAATGCAGTCAAGTAGTAAACATTTGTACAATAGCGTGCTCGTCCTTTTGGTTGGGCAGGGTTCGCGTCTGGTCCTACAAACAGGCTATTTTGTTGTCCTAGCTCGAATGCTGGGAGTTTCGAGTTATGGGGCCTTTGCGGCAACGCTGGCCCTCACGGCGCTGCTCAACCCCTTTAGCAACCTTGGGACCAGCACGCTCATGGTCAAAGGTATATCGCGAGATCACTCCTCTGCCCCCCGAGAGTGGCAAAGAGCTGTAGTTTTCACTGTCCTTGGCGGAACTCTCCTAGCCGTTCTGTTGGGGCTTTTTGGACATTATGTCGCGCCCAACTCGGTGTCCAAGATCACCATCTTCGAAATTGCCTTGGCTGATCTTTTTGGGCTGAAGCTTATTGAGCTGTGCGGAGGAGTCTGGCAAGCTCTCGGCCGGAGCTTGCCACTGGCAGTCTTGCCTTCGCTGGTTAATTTGCTGCGGCTGCTGGCTGCCGCTTCGATGTGGGCACTCTTTGGCGAGGCCGCTCTTTCAGCATGGGGGCATTTCTATGCGTTGGCCTCCCTACCTCTCGCGGTGGTCGTCACCATAATCACCTCAAAAAAGATCGGCGTCGCAAGGAATATGGGAGGATTCAGCTGGAAGGAAACAAGGGAAGGTCTCCTATACTCTGTGGCATTGGCATCGCAAAATATTTATAACGATATTGACAAAATCATGTTAGCCGGGATAGGGACGCTAACCGGTGCCGGCCTCTATTCGGCCGCTTTCCGGCTCGTCGACGTGCTATATGTCCCCGTCCGAGCCGTCGCTTCGGCAGCCTTCCCTCACTTCTTTAAGGCTGGACAGAATGGTCTAGTGGGAACCGTCGCCTTGTCCCGAAGACTGGCTCCAGCCGTAGTTGGCTATGGGGTCCTTGGCGGTCTGGGTGCACTAGTCGCAGCCCCCCTTGCCCCGTTGCTACTTGGGACGGAATATTCGGACGCGGTCGTAATCGTTCGTGCCCTCGCGCCACTCGTGTTGCTCCGGAGTATGAGTTTCCTCGCAGCCGATGCCCTTACGGGTTGTGGTCGACAACTCTTTCGAACCGGCGTCCAGATAGGGGTTGCCGTTGTGAATGTGGGCCTCAACATGATCTTGATTCCCGCAACAGGGATCTGGGGAGCGGTGGCTTCCACGTTGGCCTGTGAAACGTTACTGGCGGCGACGTTGTGGGTGTACATCGCATTCATCCGCCAACACGAGCGCCGACACCTTCGTACTAATCCCACACCCGAAACACCACTGGAGACTTCACGTGCAACTTCCTAGTATATCGGTTGTTATCCCGTCAACGGGTCGGTTGGAACTCGCACGAGCTATAGGAAGCGTTCGGGACCAAGACTATTTGGGATCGGTAGAGGTCGTCGTCGTGTTTGACCTTCCTTCCGATGTCACATCTAAGGCCCAGAAGGATTTGGCTTTCCTTGCTGACACCGTCCTGTACACAGGGGGCGGCCGGCGGGGAGGCTACGCGCGGAATCGCGGAGTTGAAGCAGCGTCAGGAGAATGGATCGCTTTCCTGGACGACGACGACACTTGGCTACCTTCAAAGCTGCGCTTGCAAATGGAGGTGGCTGCTGACATCGGACGCGGAGGAACGAGCCCGATTATTGGCTCAAGAGTGGTGCAAAGAACGTGGCAGCGTGAGCAGACCAGAGTCGACCACATACCGAAGACCCTCATTCGGCCCGGACAGGATGTAGCGGAGTACCTTTTCGTCCGCCGTCGGCCGGGAGCACGGCGTGCCTCTTTCTTCACGTCAACCATTTTGGCTCCTACGAGCTTGTGCAGATCAACACCTTGGGACGAATCGCTTTCTCGTCACCAAGATTGGGACTGGCTTCTCAGTGCGAGTCAGTTCCCAGGCGCCGTCTTCACCCAGGTTCCGTCTGAACAAGTCGAAATATGGGTGGGGTCAACCGGGTCCATATCAGCCGGCGCTGACTCCAAAACTTCTCTGCAGTGGGCAATTTCCAGACTCATGGCGCACGGTAGTCAATCATTTGTGGATTTCTTAGCAGGTCAAACCCTTCGTTATGCCTTGCAGAGCAGGAACATGACCGACGCGCGCGATGTTCTCGTTCATATTGCTAGGACCCGCAGGCTCCCGAATCTCGGACCTCTGATAATCGGTGTCTCCGGAATATTGCCCAGAAGGACCTTGCAGAGCCTCCTAACAATAGTTAAGTGACCATTTCCTAACCCATGAAGAATGAACCAGCAAAAGTAGGAAAAATGACGGGAAATCCATCCGGCGACAGAATAACGTTCGTTATGTCTCATCTATCGCCATCCCTCGGGCTGGAACGCGTCGCACTCAACCTCATGGAGCTACTCGATTCCGACTACGACGTCCACGTGATCTGCATCGGCGGGTCGAGCTCCGATCTACGAGTTCGCCCGCAAGTGGAAGTGCTGGGCGCTCCACTAACTGGACCAAGTCGGATTTGGAGTGTCCTGCGCTTGTGGAAACACAGTAGCCGCCGCGATCTCGGCAAGGTAATACTTGTGGGGGTCTGGGCTGCAATACCCTGGCTCATCTTGCCTGGTGTAGGTACGGGCCCGGCCATTGTGTGGGAGCACTCGTTGATGGTCGAAAAGAACAAGCATTCGCGAAGTATGAGGCTGCTTTGGTTGCTTGCGCGGGCTACTTATCGCCGGGCAAACGCGATCGTCGCCGTTAGCAAGCCAGTGCGTGACGACCTGGAACAGTTCCCGGGAGTATTGGAACTTAGAGAGATTCCGAACTACGTGAGCATTCCACCAATTGATCTACTTGAGAATCAAATCAACGGGCGCCGCATCGATCCCTTCAAACTATTATCCGTGGGGTCCCTAACTGTCATAAAGTCACATAACGTAGCGATCGAGGCTTTATCACTTTTGGACGAACGCTTCACGCTCACCATTGTTGGCGCGGGGCCGCGGTTGGACTCTCTGCGCCGTTTAGCAGCAGCAAAAGGGGTTTCCTCCCGTGTCCACTTCAGAGGGTTCCTTACCCCGTCAGAAGTTGAGGCCGAACTGGCAGACGCAGCAATGTTAGTGCATTGTTAAATTGCCGAAACCTTTGGGCTAGTCCTCGTCGAAGCAGACAACCTCGGTGTACCCGTCCTGGCAGTCGAGACCCTCACATCCACGTGGCTAGTTCCACAATACGTTCAAGGGTGGCTTACGGCACCGGACCCCACGAAC
>JAQBNX010000608.1 GCA_028288385.1 Spirosoma sp. | reverse complement strand
TGCGCAATCTGGTCCGGCGGCAGATGGCAATGATAATCGATGATGGGCATTGGCCGGGCGTAGTCATGGTAAAGTCGCCGGGCGGTTTCAGTCTGGAGCAGGAAATCGTCGGACAGAAATGTGGGTGACGGGGCGAGTGCGTTCATGCTTATGAAAGCACTCGTCATTCCGTTTCTCTCGGTTTTTGGCTTATTTTTTCGAAAGGCTTAGGGTTGTCTATGGCGTATGCCGTAGACCTTTTCCCTATTTTGCCTGTGCGGCTGCCGTCGATTTTGGTCTGGTCGTGTACTCAGTCAGCCGGAAAACATCCTGCCGCACTACGTCGAAAGTCCGCACCGACTGGGCACGGAGCTTTATGGTCTCGGCAGTAGGCCCCGCCGGATCAGGACTGGCAATGGCACCCATATTGGCTACCGTTTGAGCAATTACCATGCTGTACCCTTTTTCACTGCCATTGGGAACCACAAGCCGGGATAGATCCCAACCACCGATGGTACTGCCTTTAAGCCGACTGGCAGCCTGCTGCTTCAGTGGGCTTATGAGGCTTGTCCAATCGGCAGCCGGATCCCGAAGTTTGACGTAATCAAGCACAACCATCGGGGTCTTATCGGGCGCAAAGTCAGGGCTGAACACGGCATCGACCGTTTCCCAGATTTCCATTTTAACAACGGGAGCCGTTGCCCTGTCGCGTTTCTGCAAATCAGCCATGCGTGTTTTAACACTGTCGCCGTACATCTTCGCCATGGCTGCCGGCGAGGCTCCTTTCATGGACATGCCCGACGTAACAATCACCGTTACGTAGTCGTACTCGGCCGGATTGGGGTTCGAACTCATCTGCTTCGCCATCATATACCAACCTATGAGGTTACCCTCGTCCACGGCGGCCTGATTAATGGTCCTCCACTCGCGTTCAACCGGCAGGGCATCCTGGATGGTTAGTCCGGGCGATAGCTTATGGTATATAAGGTAGGTATACGTCTTAACGGCAGTCGGTGTCTGAGCAGCCAGATTAGCCGAGTAGAAAAAGCCAGCCAGAATGGCCACACAACGAAACAACAAAGAAGCGGTCATGGGAAAAGCAATTGGGGTTTCAAGATAAAGTCAATACGCTGTCCATTTTAACAGTTCCGGTCCTGGTTATTCCTGCGGATGCCTGTTATTGGACTCATACAGCGTTAAGTTACGGTAAGTTTGTGGAGTTACACCCAAAGGCCACGTACCGCATTTATTCCTTTGCCCGCTGCAAATCCAGATCCTGAAAATCGAAGCTAAAATCGGTAAGAGGTGATATTGGCTTCATTTTTATAGAAACTGGTTTGCCATCTTCGTCGGTCAGAAAGGTCAAATAGGCATCGGCATCGAGACTTCGGTTAGTCCACTTGACCACGAAGGTATTATTCCTGTAAAATAACAGTTCGCCGGTCAGCTTGGGCGAGCGTACCGACCGAAACCACCATTTCCCTCCTTCCTGACTCAACACCACATCGCCAAACCAACGGTCACGATAGGTGCCGGCATACTGGTTAAAATCAATCTTAGCTGTACTGCTTTTCTCTTCCCTGGCAATGCCTTCCCAGATGTCTTTAGTGATTTTCCCAGCTTCGTCCTGGCCTTTTTTAACCCGCTCGCTGTATGTGTTTACCCAATTACTAACCGGAATACCTAAATAACTGTCTTTGATGGTGTTGGTAATGGCACTGAAAGCCGCGCCAACTTGCTGATTGGTAAAAACGATGATGCCCAACCGGAGTTCAGGAAGCAAGGTTACTTGCGTCACCATACCCGCCAAACCACCCGTGTGCGCTACCTGTTTAAACCCCTTTACGTCACTTAAGCCCCAGCCCAGGCCATAGGCGGCAAAATGAGTGTTGTAGGGGGGCTGGGGGGCTGGGCTTACCGGCAGAATGGTTTGCGGACTCCACATTTCCTGGTGGACAGTCTCACTAAACAGCTGCTTACTGAGGTTGTCTCCATATTTTCCCTTATTCAGTTGAGCAATTACCCATTTAGTCATGTCGGCCACACTGGAATTGATCCCACCGGCCGCAAAACCGAATCGGATACTATCCCGGCGAATCACTTCAACTTTACCATTAACAGAAGCATGAGCCTCAATGGCATTGGATTTATCAGCCACGCGTTGCCACGAACCCGCACTACGGGTCATTTGAAGTGGCTGCATAATACGTTCTTCAACAAATGCTTCCCAGCTTTTACCGCTAACCCGTTCAATTATTTCGCCGGCTACCATATACAGCAGATTATCATAATCGTACTTGGTGCGAAAGCTAGAAACCGGTTTCAGGTAGCGCAGATTGTGGATAATATCCTTCATGGTGAAATTGCTCGAATCGGGCCAGAACATCAGGTCACCCG
Source organism: Spirosoma sp. (assembly GCA_028288385.1). Taxonomy (GTDB): domain Bacteria; phylum Bacteroidota; class Bacteroidia; order Cytophagales; family Spirosomataceae; genus Spirosoma. The sequence continues at coordinate 1,177 of JAQBNX010000608.1, read as the reverse complement.
CCCCTAGTCCCAGACCGCTTCGGTGGGTGAGCAGATCGCGGATAGTAAACTCTTCGGTGACATACCCATTGTACATCCGGAATTCGGGTATGTAGTCAATCACTTTATCATCCCAGGTCAGTTTTCCCTCATCTATCAGTATCCCCAGGGCCGTAGCCGTGAAGGCTTTTGTATTGGAAGCAATGCCAAACAAGGTGTTTTCATCTACCTTTTCGCGCGTCCGTAATGAACGTACTCCATAGCCTTTGGCATGAACAACTTTACCATCTTTAACCACCGCAACCGCGATACCGGGCACATCGAAGGTGGTTAAGGTACGCTGCACCAGCGCATCAATCTGAGGGGCTGTAATTGGCTTCGTCTGGGCAACAGTGAACTGAAACGATACTATCCAAAAAAGAAGGATGAAGTTGAGGGTTGGCTTAAGAAGAGGTGTTTTAATGCAATTGATAATCGTCATGTTCTGCTATTTTTTTTACTTACGGCACAAACCCGTTGGTCTGGTGGTTCAACCCTTAAACGTTCCCGAAGTCAGAACTTGTCAAAAATAAACAGCTACAAGATTCTTCGGTCCCGCCCAGTTTTCCTATTAATTTAATAACACCCGCTCTGATAAGACATCGGCCGGGTAGCCTACTTCGACCAGGTATAGCCCGTTGGCAGGAGCCGCCCTTCCCGCAACAGTACGGTCTTCTGCCCGAATGATCGCATCGAACCAGTCGAGGCTCATGCGTCCCTGCCCTATTTCGACCATTGTACCAACGATGGTACGGACCATCCCCCACAAAAACAGGTTGGCTTTGATATGGAACGTCAGCCGGTCGCCGGTGCGTTGCCAGCACGCCTGGTCAAGCCGACACCGAAAGTGAGTTACGTCGGCGCGTGCCTTACTGAAGCTCTTGAAGTCAGTTGTCTGGAGCAGTCGTTGGCAAGCTTCGTTCATAAGCCCCTCATCTAACTCCGGCCGAAAATGGTACGTTAAACCGTTTTGAAAGGCATTTTTGTGCCGGGTAATATGGTACTGATAATAACGGGAAATAGCCGAAAATCGGGCGTGGTCGGTTGGCCGAACAGGAAAAATCGTTTTGATGGCGATATCGTCGGGCAGGATGCAATTGAGCGAATAAATCAGCGCGTCGGATAAAGGAAGCGGTTCCGCTACGTCGAGGTGGGCAAA
>JAQBNX010000556.1 GCA_028288385.1 Spirosoma sp. | reverse complement strand
GGACGATGGGGGTGCCAAATCTGGGTTTGGCTTCGTTCGAGAAAATCTTCATGCACTACGGCTACGAAAGGCGTGATGAGTATAATTTCACCGAGAAGAAGCTGACAGCTTACTGGTACAGCCCGACAGCTGGCGAGTCCACCGCACCGGCACCGGCCGGTACGTCGGGGCGGGACCGGCTGGGTCAAAACCTGCCCCGTATTTTTGCTAGTGAACTGCGGGTGGACGAACTTTCCGATGAAGCGCAACGCATCATTCACAAATACACCAACACTGTTCTGAGCGACCCCGTTGACGCCCTGGATTTGGACGATGCCGACACCGTTGACCAATTTCTGCATCAGCCCCTCTGGCAAACACCCACCTTAGCCGATTACAAAGCACTGCTGGCCGAAAGTGAGTATGCAGCCTGGGTGATTTACAATCGGTACTACCTGAATCACTTTACCATCAGTGTGCATAACCTTAAACCGGGCTACAACACAATCGACGAGTTTGTGGCTTTTCTGGAAAGCCGGGGTTTTCGGCTTAATTCGGCGGGTGGCACCATCAAAGTCAGCCCCGACGGTGGCCTGCGGCAGTCATCGACCGTAGCGCAGATGATTGACGCAGATTTTGCCGGGGGAGACTCCTTCCGCATTGCCGGGTCTTACGTTGAGTTTGCCGAACGGCGCATTTTGCCTCAATTTCAGGGCCTACCTGATAACCAGATTGGGCGGCAACACCGGCGCGATGGGTTTGAAACGGGCAATGCCGATAAGATATTTGAAAGCACGTTCACGACGCAAACGGGAAAATAACCAGTCACTTAGTTTGTTGGTCTTTCTGCAAATTGACTAACTTACAACTCATCCCTAAGCCAAATGAAAATCCTCTCTGCTCTTATACTCGCCGGGCTGCTCCTGTCCGGCCTAACCGCTCTGGCCCAGAAAGCGGCTCCAGTTGGCCTCGAACTGTATAGCTTTCGCGACCAGTTTGCCAAAGACGTACCGGGTACCATGGCTAAGGTAAAGCAGATGGGTTTCCGTGAAGTTGAAGTGGCAGGTACCTATGGGATGAGCACCGGCGATTTCCGTAAACTGCTCGATCAACACGGTCTGAAAGCGATTGGAGTGGGGGCGAGTTTTGACGATTTGGAAGGAAATGTGCCCAAAGTGCTGACGGAAGCAAAAGCCCTGGGCGCTAAGTACGTCGTCTGCTTCTGGATTCCTCACGCTGGCGATGCATTTACCGTCCGGGATGCAGACAAGGCTATCGACGTATTCAATACAGCGGGTTCCCTACTGGCTCAGAACGGTATTTCGCTTTGCTATCATACCCACGGTTACGAGTTTCAGACCTACAACGATGGCACGTTTTTCGACTACTTAGCCGAAAACTTCGACCCTAAATTCGTCAATTTCGAAATGGACGTATTCTGGGTAAAATCGCCCGGCTACGATCCAGTCGCGTTATTGCAAAAATACCCTAAACGCTTCCCGCTTATGCACCTCAAAGACCGCAAGCCCGGCACGCCCGACAGCAGCAACGGCAAAGCAGACGTCGAATCGAACGTAACGCTCGGGCAGGGCGACATCGGCATAGCGGGCATTATGAAACAGGCAAAAAAATCGGGCGTGAAACACTACTTTATTGAAGACGAATCCTCCCGCTCAATGACGCAGATGCCCCAAAGTCTGGCTTTTTTAGAGGGGCTAAAATAAACAGCCCGCACATGAGCCATTTTAAGGCATTAGGCCAACTAGATGACGTAAGCATAAATTAGGGTTAAGCGCAGATTCTGCCAGTTATTTATTTTAGGAAATCACCTACGGCTTTTGCCAGGGTCTCTATATCGGCGGGTTGGTGAAAGGCACTGATAACAAGGCGGGTGTTGGCTCGGTCGGTGGTTGTTGGATAGGCAAATGAGTAAACAAACACCCCGCGTTCCAGCAGAAACGGGTACAAACTGTCCTGTTCCGTGAAAAAGAGTGGATAGCCTGTGGCATGGCTAAACAAACCCATTGGCAGCAGTTTTTCGGCCAGCAGCACATTTTGCCGAAGCCGCTCACGTCCCTCCGCATAGAGTTCATCGGCCTGCAGGAAAGCATCCAGGTAAGCAGGTGGCATAGGTGAACAGGCACCAAAATAGGCTGTTTGTCGAAGGTTCGCGAGCGTATTGGCATCAGCGAAGATTACCCCCCCCGGCAAGCCCATCGCTTTTGCCAATGACCCCGTCACAATCAGATTGACGTTCGGCTTTTGCGGAATTTGCGGCCAGATTCCCATACTACACCCATTTCGGCTAAGATCATCATTTAATACGCCCAATCCGTGCGAATCATCAACAACGAGCGTTATAGGGCGATCGTCGGGCAACTCAGCTACCCAGCTAAAATCATAGTACTGCGAGCGAAAAGCGTCGATGGAATTGGTCAAAATGACGACTGAACTGCTTATAGATATCCCACGCACTACGTTAGGTACCTGGGTTGCCCAATGGGCAAAAGACACCGTCGGCAGATCCACTACGGGACCATTCCAAAGCGCCGGGTGTGCCTGTGGTCCATATACGAACGTAGCGTTATTAGCCATTAACCAGTTGACGACGATCTGCCCTGCCAGCATGCCAGACGAAACGGTCAGCGCGTGCGGAGCACCCACCATCGCAGCCAATCTGGCTTCGGCTTCCTCATAAATACCAAGGCGCAGGTTGCCATTGCGAGAACTGCCAAACGTGATGCCGTAACGGGCTATTGCATTAATTAGCAACTGCTGAAACGCCGGATGCTGGGGCAGGCCGAGGTAGGCCGTACCGCTAAAAAACAGATACGTCCTGCCCTCGTGCGTAATGGTTCGGCTGGGCAGGTGGTCAATGACAAATGGTTCATCGGTTTGTTTTTTCACTTTCTCAATCGATAACTAAGTGTGCGCCGGTCCCATTTTCAGCCGCGTAGATAACTCGCCCGTTGTCGAACGTTACGCCGGTTGCGGGATCGTTGGCAATGAGCAGCGATCCATCCAGATCGGCGTAATCGAGCAGCGGCAACAGTTGTGCAATGGCCGAAATACCAACACTCGACTCGGTCATACAGCCCACCATTACGCGCAACCCAAGTTCACGGGCACGGGCAATCATGCGTCGGGCAGGTGTGAGTCCTCCACATTTCGTCAGCTTAATGTTGATACCGTGAAAATAGCCCCCACACTTGTCTACGTCACTTTCGACAATGCAGCTTTCATCCGCAATGATGGGTAAAACACTTTGTTCATAAACCTGTTTGGCGCCTTCCCAGTCATGGACGGGTAGGGGTTGCTCGATAAATTCGACGCCCAGCGTAGCTAGTTCCTGTGCGAAGCGGATGGTTTGTTCGGCTGTCCAGCCACAATTCGCATCTACCCGGAATAGGGCGTCGGTGTGCTGGCGCATTGCCCGAATGGTTTCTATATCGGTTTCTGGACGACCGAGCTTAATTTTATAGAGGGGCCAGGGCCATTCCAGCATTTTGGCAACCATCCGGTCTGGCGTATCGAGTCCGATGGTGTAGTTGGTAATGGGGCTGTTAGTCGGGTCGAGTTGCCACAATTTATGCAGTGGCTGCCCCTGGCATTTGGCCCACAAATCCCAGGCGGCCTGATCGAGCGCACAGAGGGCAAACGGATTTTGTGCCAGGTGAGGCTGCATGTCTGACCAGAATTCATCGGGATTAGTCAGGTCGGCGGCTTCGATACGATCACGAACGGCTTCCAGAGCCGCTACCATACCGTCGATGGTTATGCCGTAATAGCGCGTAGCGGTCGCTTCCCCGTATCCACAGTGGCCGTCTCCACGGTGGCCGAATCCATGTTGGTCATTGCTACGCTCATCCTTGTCGCGCAGTTCCACAATGAGTGTCGGTTGCACATCGCGGCTATCATGAGCAATGGTAAAGGTGTGTCTCAGGCGTAGGTCAACCCGGTGGAAAAGCAATTGCATGAGACAAAGGTAGGCATCATACAGGACGTATGACGTTGAACGGATGATACCGGACATATTGGCTTCTTTTCAGCTTTACTACACACCCCGTACCATCCGCTCAGGAATCAACGTACTCATAGCTCTACCAAACCGTGCCGTATGGCTTGAATAACCATGCCGACCCGGGTACGGACATTCATTTTTTGAAACACAGCCTCCCGGTAGCCGTCTACCGTTCGTGGGCTTACACACATCTTATCCGCTACCTCATTGTACGTTAATTCGCTACAGGCCATTTTAAGAAAACGATACTCGCGATTGTTGAGGTTGAAGGATGGTATTGGTTTTGACGATCCAAGGGTGTTAAAAATGTGGTTCTCGGTGATGACAATTGAGGTTTGCATAATATGGGTAGATGGAAGGTTACTTAGCTGAAAGGTAGGGCCTTAGATAGGAATACACAATACCTTAATCAGGGTATTTTTGTAATTTTTAATCGTTTTATTATACGGTATGTTACCGCAGTAGCCGGATGTCTACTCGAGCATCAATTTTTCCATATTTACCCATCTTTTACCCACTTATTTTGGGTATTTCTCCCCTACCCAAAGCGTTAGTCGGCTACTAATTTAGCTAAACAGTTTCTCATCCATATCTCAGTGACATCTTCTCTTGGCGCAGGCCGCCGGGCATCTGTCCGGCGGTTCTGTGTTTTTATACGTCTATGCTATCTGTTTAAGCTTTAGCCGTAAAGTATAAACATTCATCATTGCTCTAAACCAATACACTTATTAACGCAAATAACTGATTACAAGTAAATTAAAAATATTTTAAAGATTCAGCAATCTAATTTAAGGTCTTCTTCCGTATGTCTTCCCGTCGATCGATCACACGTTCCATTACACATTTTAACTTAGTTAAACAGACAACATGAAGACGTTCAAGCTTATTTTTTCAATGATTACATTACTGGCTGTAAGCCAGGTTTCATTCGCGCAGGAGAAAACAGTGATGGTTGGTGGTGCTCCTATGTACCCCTCGAAAAACATTATTGAAAATGCGGTCAATTCAAAAGATCATACGACGCTGGTAGCAGCGGTAAAAGCGGCTGGTTTAGTTGAAACGCTATCGGGTGCTGGCCCATTTACGGTGTTTGCTCCAACCAATAAAGCATTTGATAAACTGCCTAAAGGCACAGTCGAAACGCTGGTGAAGCCAGAAAGCAAAGACATGCTGACCAGCATCTTAACTTACCACGTTGTTCCTGGTAAAGTGAGCGCAGCCGACCTGATGAAAATGATAAAGGACAACGGTGGTAAGACAACGCTGAAAACGGTAGCCGGCGGTGACCTTACAGCTATGATGAAAGGCAAAAACGTGGTTCTGACGGACACCAAGGGAGGAACGTCAACCGTCACGATTGCTGATGTAAACCAGTCGAATGGCGTCATTCACGTCATCGACACAGTGCTGATGCCCTAATACTGTCGGCTTTATCCAATGCCCCGGCACTTAGGCGGCTAAAAACCAAAATAGCAAAACACCCTGCCTCTTTAATAAAGAGGCAGGGTGTTTTTATTGATATGTGCTGGCAGTTAACTGCTTATTTACCCGTCGCCTGTTTGATGGCAGCGATATCGGCGGGGTCATAAGGAGATCCATCCGGCCGGTAGACTTCGTGAAACCAGACAGCCGGTTCGCGCCCATTGACGTAGGGCTTCTGCCAGCTATCCCACGGTAGAAAGGTTTGGGTTTTTCCCGCCACAAAACCCCAGTTGATCATGCCGACTTTGGCCTTTTTGGCGATTGGCAGGTGTGTGGCAAACTTACTATCGACACCGCGTGCCATATATTCAGTACAGATCACGGGACGACCCATTTTCTGTAATACCGGGATAATTTTTGTCAAGGCATCGGCGGTTGAATACTGGTGGAACGTAATGATGTCGGAGTTATCGAACTGCACTTTTTCCATGGGTGTCCACTTGGCCGGGTTACTCCAATCGTGACCATCCCAGAGAATCCAGGGGGCCGACGTCAGTGGTTGGGTGGCCCCCGCTGCCCGGCACCATTGAAACACCTGCGGCAGTAGATTCGTGATGATCGCTATTTTTTTTCCGTTCTCAAGTTCAACTTTCTTCTCGTTTTTACCGTAGTTATTATCGTTGGCGTTATCGGGTTCGTTCCAGGTATCCCACGCCAGAATCCGCCGGTCATTTTTGAACGCTCCGACTACGCCTTTTACGTATGCTTCTAAGCGCGGATACTGCGACACATCGCCTAGGGCATCGGCACCAGGGCTTTGCACCCAACCGGAGTTGTGAATACCCGGCACGGGTTCGCGCTGCTTGCCCAGTTTAGGATAGGGATCCCAGCAAGAGTCGAACAGCACTAACATCGGGCGGATTTTATGTTTGGCGCAAATGCCCAGAAACTGATCCAGTCGTTTGGTGAATCCCGATGTATCCTGCCAGAGTAGATCGTGCAAAAACACGCGCATGGTGTTCATGCCTAAGCGTTCGGCCATCGCCAGTTCTTTGTCAATGGTTTCTGGGTCAAAACTTTCTGCTTGAAACATCTCCAGTTCATTAATGGCGTTGGCGGGGGCATAATTAGACCCGACCAAAAACGGCTCTTTGGCATACCAGGCATTAGCTTTGGCTGCTGACCATCTACCGGGCGCTCCGGTATTCTGCGCAAACGAGATGCTGGAAATAAACAGAAAAACTAAAAATGAAATTTGTTTCATGAGTGGTGATTATAAACTGAGACGTAACGACTAAGCATCGCTTCATTTGTTTATTGGTTAATGAAAAAACTGACTCAAACTGATACCTACGCCATCTGTTATTCATCGGATAGACTTATACAGCGTGATATTAAAGTCAGTTGAGTCCATCCAGCTGCGTTGGCAAAAAAGAATTATTTAACTACTGAAAAGCGGTACTCTGTGGTCTGCTTGTAGGTCTGGCCGGGCTTCAGTATGGTGGTCGGATACGTTGGGTGATTAGGCGAGTCAGGATAGTGCTGGGTTTCCAGGGCGAAGGCTTCGCGGTAGTTGGTGGCTTTACCATATTTACCCGTATCGTTTCCTTTGAAAAAATTGCCGCCATAAAACTGAATAGCCGGCTCGGTGGTTAGCACTTCCATTTTTATACCGGATTTGTCACCTGTGATTTCAGCGGATTTAGTCATCGCCCCTG
>JAQBNX010000552.1 GCA_028288385.1 Spirosoma sp. | reverse complement strand
CAGCATCATGGGAATCGCCAAAAATTATTCGTCGGTGAAACCATCACTGTTTCTGCGCCAGCTTTCCAAAGAAGACTTTGCCCGAATTCAGGATGCGCTCGTTGACTTCCGGGGTTTTCAACCGGTGATTAGTGCCATGCGTACCTACCCAGCCCACACGATGGCCCACGCCCTGGGCTACGTGAGCGAAATCACCCGTAAGCAATTGGACAATCAGGATATTTCCTACTACCGGCAGGGTGATTACGTGGGTCATAACGGATTAGAGGAGCAGTATGAAGAGCAACTGCGCGGGAAACGGGGCGTCAAATTTATGATGCAGAACGTGCGGGGAGTGAACAAAGGATCCTGGAAAAATGGGGCGTTTGATACGGTAGCTGTGGCGGGGCAGAACCTCATTACAGGCATCGACATAGAGGTGCAGCGTTATGCAGACAGTTTAATGGTTAATAAGATTGGCGCGGTGGTAGCGGTGGAGCCAGAAACAGGTGAAATATTGGTGTCTGTCTCCGCGCCAACATTTGACCCTAACCTTTTATCGAGCCGTTTTTTCTCTAAAAATTACCGCGAGCTGCTAAAGAATCCATACAAACCGCTCATCAACCGGCCCATCATGGCGAGCTACCGCCCGGGCTCAACATTTAAATTGATTCAGGCCCTCATTGCCCAGCAGGATGGCACCTTAACACCCGACATGGTTTATGGGCATGCCGGGTCGCCCATGCGTTGCCACTGCCGGGGTGGACAAAACCTGCGGGGGGCTGTTCAGTACTCGTGTAATCCGTATTTCTACAACGTTTTTCGCAAATTCATCTACCACAATGCTGAAACCAATACGTTCCGGGCTTCGGCTGTTGGCATGCACAGGTGGCACGATATGGTCGAAAAATTTGGTATTGGGCAGCGGCTTGGAGTGGATTTGCCGAGTGAATTAAAGGGAAAGCTGCCTACGGTTGATTACTACGACAAAATGTACCGCGGGCAATACCGCTGGAAATTTTCAAATGTGTCTTCGTTGAGCATTGGCGAAGGAGAGCTTCTTATCAGCCCGCTTAAATTAGTGAACCTGGCGGCTACGATTGCCAACCGGGGATACTACATTACGCCCCACTACATCCGGGGCTTCGGCAAACCAGGCCTGGGTGTTCCAGACGAATATAAGCAGCGGCATGAAACGAATATCGACCGGCCGTATTACCTCCCGGTGATCGATGGAATGCGGGCTGCCGTTGTTCACGGTACAGTGAATCCAATGGCCAACCTTCCCGGAACTGATCTCTGTGGCAAAACAGGTACGGCCCAGAACGCCAAGAGGGGCCATAAGTTCGACCACTCTATTTTTGTTGGGTTTGCGCCCATGAATAACCCCAAAATTGCCATTGCCGTGTTTGTTGAAAACGCGGGTTGGGGTGGCGATGCGGCTGCGTCGGTTGCTGCGCTGGTGGCCGAGCGCTACCTGAAGCGAAAAACCGAAGCGAAGCGACTGGATCAGATCGTAAAAGGATGGAATTACCTTCCGCCTGTTGGGGGTTTCTTACCCATGAAACCAAAAGTCTTTATCCGGCCCAAAAAAGATACGATCCGTAAAGACTCCGTCATCAAACCACTGATGACTTCTACTAAACCGAAGCTAGACGTAGCGGCCGGGGTGAGCGGGAACTGACAATGAGGTCTGCGTCTTTTTGTTCGTGTATACTGGGAGAGTGACGAAAAGGCAAAACAACAAAATACCGGATGGCACGCAACGATCCCTTCTCGCAAAACATAGACTGGTTAACGCTGGTATTATACCTGGGTTGCGTGACGATGGGTTGGCTCAATGTCTATGCGGCCGTTTACAGCCCTGAAGATCATACCAGTCTGTTCGACTTGACGACTAACGCTGGTAAACAAATGATGTGGATAGGTACTACCGTCATCCTGGTTACCTGCATCCTCGTTATCAATCACAAGTTTTTTGACTCCTTTGCCTACTTGTTCTATGCGTTCATGATTCTGATGCTGGTGCTAGTGCTGTTTGTCGGTACGAACATCAACGGGTCACGATCGTGGTTTCGGTTTGGCGGATTTTCGCTCCAGCCCGCAGAGTTCGCTAAAGTGGCTACAGCGCTGGCCCTGGCCAAATACCTGGATGTGCCGGGCATGAATCTGTCGAAACAGAAAGACCTGCTACGTATTGGGGGGATCATTTTATTGCCGTGCATCCTGATTCTGGCATCGAACGAGACAGGCTCAACCCTGGTGTTTGCGTCGTTTGTGATTATGCTTTACCGCGAGGGACTGCCCGGCTGGGTTCCGGCTGTGGGTATTACGGTGGTGGTTTTGTTCGTGCTAGCCCTGATTTTCCCGAAGCTGTATATTTTTGCTGGTGTCGTGGCCCTGTTCGGCGTTGTGGTGCTGCTCATGCCACGATACAACCGCACCACCAGTAATCTTATATCGATGGCCCTGATTGGTGCGGCCATGATGGTGCTGGTGACAGGAGTTGATTTTTTCGTAAACAACGTGCTGCAAAAGCACCAGCGTAATCGGATTAAAGTGCTTGTCGATCCTACTATTGACCCGCTGGGAGTGGGCTGGAACGTAACGCAGGCCAAAATTGCCATTGGATCGGGACGACTCCAGGGAAAGGGTTTTCTGGAAGGAACCCAGACTAAATTTGACTTTGTGCCCGAGCAAAGCACCGACTTTATTTTCTGTACCATTGGCGAAGAACACGGTTTCATGGGCAGCTTAGTGGTCATTGCGTTGTTTATTGGCCTTATTTCGCGGCTTGTGATCCTGGCCGAAAAGCAGCGTAGTAAATTTGCGCGGGTATACGGTTACTGCGTAGCCGGCATCATCTTCTTCCACGTGATGATCAACATCGGCATGACCATCGGCCTTATGCCCGTAATCGGCATTCCGCTGCCTTTTTTCAGTTATGGTGGCTCATCGCTTTGGTCATTTTCTATCCTGCTGTTCATTTTTCTAAAAATGGATTCTCGCCGAACCGCCTTAATGAGAAGGTGATGTTGGGTATCAGGACTGATTTTGGCGTTGATTTATCCGGCAGCCAATGCTATGCCGGTGCCTCGCAGTTGCTGATAATTACTTCCAGGGTTTGTCGCAACTGGTCGATAGCTGCCACAGATAGGCCGTGCAGGGCTGTGCTTCGATTATGCAAAACGATGGGTGTCACTGCCAGCAATAATACCTGCCCCTGGGATGTAATAGCCCGATCGACCCGCCGGCGATCCTGCTGATTGGTTGTTTGTACTAAAAAGTTTTTTCTCTCCAGCAGGTCAATAATGCGGGCAAC
>JAQBNX010000747.1 GCA_028288385.1 Spirosoma sp. | reverse complement strand
TAGTAAGTAGTAGTAACCAGTATGATAGTTATAAGTCACTAATAATCAGGATGGTAGTATAAAAATATCGCACTACGTATAGACTCTCTTGGGTATGGCACAGTTTAGGCTTATAAACTGGTTTAAGAAGATAATACTATGTGGACACCCTCTCATTTTCCGGCTGCGATGCGTTCTTTAAACCATAGTACTCGCGCTAAAGCAATCGAAATTGCTAATCAACTGCTTGAGCAGGGCCAACTGGATCAACAGCATATCGTTGCTGTTAGTGTAGATGAGGCACGTCGATGGGCTCGTTGTAGCCGCATGGAGGCAGAAGCAATGATGAACCAGGCACGTCCGTTCGCCTGACATTACAGGCTACTAAACTAAACGCTGCTATGATCTGGAGAAAAGATATTTACGATTCCTTGACCAGTTGTGCTACCCTCTGCGATGAGTTCGCTACAGAGTGTTCTCGTGCGGATGAAATCGATTCCTGGTATCGAACTATATTTTTAAGCCTTGATTGTGCTGATCTGTGCCGACAACTAGCGATGCTTTACGTACGCGGGTCGGAAAACACTTGTTTGCTGGCTAAAGCCTGTATTGAGGTGTGTGAAAAATGCGCTCAGGAAGTGAGCAAGTTTGATACACAACAAAGCAAACAGGTCTTTGCCCTGTGCCAGCAAACAATTTTAAGTTGCGTTGGTATTCTGGACATGGAACAACGCTCTGAAGAACCGAATACGCCTGCCGTTACGTCGGCATCTCTCTTTTACGGTATCGACCTCCGCCAGACCCTTTATAACTGAGTCAGATAAGGCTGAGAAAGTCAATGAAGTCACAGGAATCGTAAGGAGCTGATATTACACGCACTTACGGCTCTTGTGACTTCATTGATTTATTGCACCTTCAGGATTAACTATTTACCCCACTTACAAATTTTACACGATGGAAAACAAATCGCAGAAGAATGAACAGATGGCGAAAATCCATGATATGGTCGAAGATATTCGCATTGCCATGATGACAACTACCGATGAACAGGGAAACCTGGTCAGTCGGCCTATGGCTGCTTTGGAGTTTGATGAAGAAGGAAATGTCTGGTTTTTCACCAACCGCAAATCGCCTAAGGTAGACCAGATTGAACAAAACGAGCAGCATGTAAATATTGCGTTTGCCTCCGTTAGTGATGCCAGTTACGTATCCATTTCCGGCACGGCTACTGAAGTAAACGACCGGGCAAAAATCGATGAATTGTGGAATCCTCAAGCAAAAGCCTGGTTTCCGAAGGGTAAAGATGATCCAGAGTTAACTCTTCTGAAAGTTCATGCTCAACTGGCCGAGTATTGGGATGCCAGTAACAGCACGATGGTGCGGCTATTTCAACAAGCGAAAGCGGTTGTAACGGGCAGCACTCCTGATATGGGCGAAAACGAAAAAGTTACCATTAGCTAAAGGAGGATGAGCGAATGGCCATTCGCTCATCCTCTTTCTCCCTTTATGATTGTAAGCCAAACCGACGCTGGCTGGCAGATTATTAATCAGCAGGCACATGGGCTGCTGGCTGTTCAGGCGGCTATGCACTGGCGAACAGACAAACGCCCGCTCCACTGGATAGAAACCCTAATTGCTCTCACCGAGCACGATGATGGGCAGGAGCCGTGGGAGGGGCGCAATCATCTCACGGCGGCGGGGGCTCCGCTTCCTTTCCAGATTCCGGAATACTCCATCGAGCAGTGTCGGAACATGATTGAAATTGGTTTGCAAAAAAGCCGCTGGAATGCGCTTATGCTGTCGATGCATACGGTGTTCTTGTACAGCCAAAAGCGGGGTAACGATGCCGAATTAGATCAATTTCTCGATCAGCAAGCTACTAACCAACCTAAGTGGCGTAAGCAGTACGGGGCTAGCAAAGCCGATGCCGCCTATGCCTATGCATTTGTGCAATGGTGTGATGCCTTGTCGCTAGTGTTGTGCCTGAACCAGATACCACCCGAATCCCGTCGGCTGGAAGTAAGCCTGGGACCCGATGGAGTACCCTATTTTATTTTCCAGCGCAACGACGAGTCGCTGGGCCTGGATCCATGGCCATTTGACGTTGACAAGTTTTCAGTTCATGTTGAGGCTTTCCAATTAACGCACCTGGTTTTTCAGGATGATAAGGAACTCTACAGCGCTATACAGGATGCCAATCTAGTTTTGAGAGAGTGGACATTTAGACAAAAATAAACCTGTATAACTACTTACCTTTTTCTAAAGCCTCAATTTGCAACATTCTGAAAGCTCGTTAGTTAAGAATTTATGGTATCGCGAAAACTTACCAGCAAAAGAAAAAATTACTCAAACAAGTCAATAGAGTTAGTAGATTAAAAACAAAAAAGCCTACCCTCAATGAGGGTAGGCTTTCCGATCCCACCATTCACTACACTATCAGGGCCAGACGAGCCATCGACGCGTGTGCCGAATCGATACTCTGTTTTTGACGCAACAATACTTCGCGCGTACTGGCTACTAAGTCCGTTTCCTGTAAAACAGAATTATAATTTTCTAAGGCTTCCTGATCGCCCCGCTGGCATTCCTTTACCGTTGCCTTATCGTCATTACTCGCAAATGTTGACTTTATGTTTATCCAGGCACGGTGCAGGTCAGACGCTAAACTTGTGCCATTATCAGGTTCACCGCCTAGGGTCCGTATCTCCTGCTCCAGTTCCATGGCAAACTCGCTACGTTGACGAGACTGGGTTAGAAATAAGCTTTTCAGTTCGGCATCTTTTACGCTTTCAGCCGCTTCCTGATACCCTTTTTCTGCGTCATGATTACGAGTCAGCAGTTTGTTCAATTGATCGAGAACCTCACCTCTTGTGTCCTTAACATTCATACCATTAAGTTGTTTTAATTGAGTAATGAAAAGAATTTAGTGTTTTAAAGGCTTGCCAGTTTGACTAACCTTTAAAAGCAGATAAGGCGCTGATGTTAACATCAGCGCCTTATCTGCTTTATTATTATTCACCACTCAGTTTACCTTCTTTAGCATCGCGCTGCATCTTTTTATTAGCAAATACAGCTACATCTACCCGACGGTTTTTGCTACGACCGGCCTCCGTGGTGTTGTCAGCTATCGGCTGTGCTTCGCCATAGCCTTTTTCTTCAACCCGCGAGGACTTCACGTTCTGAGACTCAAGAAATGAGGCAACGGCCTGCGCCCGACGTTCTGAAAGTGACTGGTTGTGCGCATCTGACCCCGTAGCGTCGGCATGGCCTTCAATACGGATGTCGGTATCTTCGTACTTATTGAGTGTTTGCGCAAATTCTGTTAACTGGCGTTTCGTTTCAGACTTTAACTGATAGGAATCAACATCAAACAGAATATC
>JAQBNX010000543.1 GCA_028288385.1 Spirosoma sp. | reverse complement strand
GAAACATGGTTAGTCTGTCGCTCTCGACGGCTACAGATGCAAGGCGAAGCGTATCCAGCTGCTTCAGCGGCAGTAAATTTCTGTCGTTCTTCAGCACCGTCAGGCTGGCTTCAGTGAGTTGACGATTAAGCAAGACGTCCTGTACGGGATTTAAGTCGCGCACCAGGTTGTCGAGCGCAACGGGTTTGTACCGGTCCAGTCCCACCCAGGCTTTGGCCCGCAGCACTTTCAGACAGCGAGCGTCCAGCGACTCCTGTGTGATGCGCCCGTTGGCAACTGCTTGTTTTATAAGGGTCAGGGCCGCCGGTACGTCTTCGGTAAATTCCAGTACATCCATGCCTGCTTCGATACCTAACTCATCGGCCTGCCCCGATGGAAAATATTTCGTTACCCCCTTCATGTTCATTGCATCGGAAAAGATCAGGCCCTGGAAGCCCAGTTCGTTCTTCAGCAAATTGGTGACAATGTTGGGCGAGAGCGTTGAAGGGCGGTTACGGGTCGTGTCTAAAGCCGGAATGCTCAGGTGAGCGATCATTACACCCGACGCACCCGCGTTGATGAGTTGCCGGAACGGATACAGTTCGAGCGAGTCGAGCTGCGCCCGACTTTTAGTAATCAGCGGCAGGTCGTAGTGTGAGTCGGTGCCGGTGTCGCCGTGACCCGGAAAGTGCTTGATGCTGGTCAGGAGTCGGTTATCTTCCATGCCGCGCACATAAGCGAGAGCTTTACGCGCTACAGCGTACTTGTCTTCGCCAAACGAGCGGAAATTAATAACGGGGTTATTGGGGTTGTTGTTTACATCGACCGACGGAGCAAAATTCACGTGTACGCCCAGCCGGCGGGCCTGTTGAGCCAGGTTGGCGCCCATCCGATAAATAAGCGAATCGCTCCCCGGCATGGCTCCCAGCGTCATCTGGTACGGATACCGAACCGTGCTGTCCAAGCGCATGGCCAATCCCCATTCGGCGTCCATAGCAATTAGCAGGGGCACTGTCGAGAGAGCCTGTAACCGATTGCTGAGTTTTGCCTGCCGGATGGGCCCACCCTGGAAGAAAACGACCCCGCCCAGCTTATTGGTCCTGACAAGCGTTACCAGCGAATCTTCGTAGGCTGGTTTGCGGTTGGAGTAACCCGCCACCATTATCAGCTGACCAATGCGTTCGTCGGGCGTCAGCGTGGCAAATACGGAGTCGGCCCAGCGGTTAATGCGTGGTCCACCATAACGGTTGTTGGGTTGCAGAAAGGTAGGCAGGGTGGTCTGGGCAACGGCAGAAAACGAAAAAATAACGCTGAACAGGAGGGCAAGCAGGGACCGGCACTGGGTCATGGGCTAATGAATTGGGACGTGAAAGATCAAAAATACAAAAAGGACAGCGTTCATCCCTACATTGCCCGTTGTTACCCGCTCTCCATATGGCTTCATTCGCTTCTCGTATTAGTAAGTTAGATGCACATCATCGTACGCTGATTGCGCTGGGCACCGCCTTGATTGCATTAGTCGTTGTTCCCCATACACTAAGCTGGCCGGTTCGGGCAACATGCATCTGGGTTAGTTACGCCCTGACTGTACTGGCACTAACGTGGATAACCATCGCGATGGCGCACCCACGCGACCTGCCCCGACTGTCGCGGCTACAGGACTCCAGCCGGTTGTTAATTCTGGGATTCGTGGTGGCAGCGGCCGTAGCCAGCCTGTTTGCCGTTGTTGCTGTGCTGGATTCAATGAGCAAA
Source organism: Spirosoma sp. (assembly GCA_028288385.1). Taxonomy (GTDB): domain Bacteria; phylum Bacteroidota; class Bacteroidia; order Cytophagales; family Spirosomataceae; genus Spirosoma. The sequence goes on along the minus strand of JAQBNX010000543.1, from coordinate 1,398 downwards.
GCGAATCGGACGGCGCACAGTGTCCTGGCCATTTTGGCTGTTTCCAGTTCATGGGCACTGGTACACACCGTTTTCACCCTTCGTTATGCACACCTGTACTACGGCGACGATCCGAATCAGACCAAACGGCCCGGTGGGCTGAATTTTCCGCACGAACCGGAACCCGATTATTTAGATTTTGCTTATTTCTCGTTCATCATTGGCATGACCAGTCAGACCGCCGATGTAGAGATAGCCTCCAAGCCTATGCGCCGGACAGCTTTATTGCATGGTGTTCTGGCTTTTGGTTTCAACGCCATCATCATTGCCCTAACCATCAGTGGCCTTTCCGGAGTGATTTAGAACGTCCGTCGGCAGGTTTTTCTTTTTGGGCTTTCTCACGTTGCGCCTGTTCGTATTCTTCCCGCTGCCGTTTGTCGGATTGCAGGTTGCGGTACAGACCATTGAGTACATAAATATCGTCGACCTCATCGATAAGCCGGTGGAGGTGTTCGCGGACTTGGGCAATGTTCATTGAAAGTAGCCTGGACGGCCACGTCCAAATTAATGAGAAAGGTTATCTTCTGGACGTGGCCGTCCAGGCTACTTTTCTAACACAAATGGTGCTGTTTTGGGTCAGTGAAAAAAGAAATACCCCAGCGCAATACCAGCTATGACACCCATAAAGTCAGCAAATAACCCAAATGGAATAGCGTAGCGTGAATTCCGGATACCTACCGAGCCGAAGTATAGAGCCACGATATAAAACGTAGTGTCGGCCGCGCCCTGGAACATACAGGCCAGGCGACCAACAAAGGAGTCCGGGCCAAACTGTTTCATCGCGTCGATCATTAACGCCCGTGACCCAGACCCGCTCAATGGCCTCATCAGCGCTACCGGTAGCGCATCGGTAAATTCAGTGTTGAGGCCGGTAAAACTGAATAGGTATTTCGGGCCATTTATGACGTACTCCATAGCTCCTGAGTTGCGAAAGGCGCTAATGGCTACCAGCATGCCGACCAAATACGGAATGATGCGAACTGATGTCTCAAAACCACCTTTAGCTCCTTCAATAAACGTATCGAAAATATCAACTTTCTTACGGATAGCCCCTAATAGAAAGGAAACTACGATCAGCATCAGGATTAGGTTGCCCGTTACTTTCGAGATCGTTTCAATTTCTTCTTTGCTCTTCGTGGATAAAAACCATAATATCAGGCCAATAAGGCTGGTAATGCCGCCCAGCCAGCCCAATACGGTAGCGTTAATCAAATTAATTCGCTGTTTGAGGGCTACCGCAATCATGCTCACTACGGTAGCTACGTAGGTTGCAATCAGGCATGGAATAAAAATATCCGAGGGGTCTTTGGCTCCTAAAATAGCTCGCTGCGCCATAATACTGAGCGGAATAATCGTTAG
>JAQBNX010000539.1 GCA_028288385.1 Spirosoma sp. | reverse complement strand
CATGATGTAGCCAAAACATCCAAAAGGAGTCTGTTTAAAGCATTATTGCTTATTTACTTTTCTAAGATAAAGCTTGGGGTGGAGGGGAGTCTGTTGACGATCCTACGGGTTTGGATGAATCCTGGGGCAGCGGAACAAACTCGGAGTTGTCGTTGGGAGGCAACGAAATGCGGCCCGCCTGCCAGTCGGCTTTGGCCTGCTCGATACGTTCCCGCCGGGAGGAAACAAAATTCCACCGCACCGGCGGCCCGGCAGATGAAGCGTTCGCCCAGCGGTTCGCCCCCGAGTACCATCAGCGTACAGGTATCAATAGCTGTAATGACTGGATCAATGCCATTGGTAAAGACCAACAATTGACCCACACCATGAGTGTGACCATTTACTTCTACGCTGCCTTTCGCTACGTAGGCACCGCGTTCTGAATGGCCCTGTGGCAAACCAAATCGCGCTCCAGGCTGCAGCACTACGTGTGCATAAAACAGGGGTGATTGTGTTTTGACTTCGTTGGTCAGGCCAAAAGCCTCGCCGGCAATCAATCGTAGCCAGACTCCCGTGTCGGTAACGATGGGTAGTTCGTGGGGTTGGTAGTTGTCAAACGTAGGAGCACTTTCCTCGACTGTTTCTGGCAGGGCAACCCACGTTTGAATCATCTCCAGCGAGCCGTTAGCCAGCATGGCAGGATCTTCAAACCGTTCGGAATGGGCAATTCCCCGCCCGGCCGTCATCCAGTTCACCTCTCCCGGCCGGATCACCTGTTGCACGCCCAGACTATCGCGGTGCGTTACTTGTCCGTCAAACAGGTAGCTCACCGTCGACAAACCGATGTGCGGATGGGGTAAAACATCCATACTGGCTAGCTGATTCGGGGGCATACGCACTGGACCCGCATGATCCATAAAAATGAACGGCCCCAACATCCGCCGAAGCCGGTAAGGCAGAATTCGCTTTACGTTGAATCCATTGCCAATCGAAGCGGCCCGGGCATCAATAACCAAGTCTAACATGATGGTGAAAAAGTAAACAATGAGAAATCAGTAGCAGCAACGATAGGCTAAATTATTGAACGGTTACTGCGCCCAACGTACCAGCTAATTTGGGCAAATACTCGACATTTCAGCGCGATGTCAGTCTGCGAATGTATGAATATGTAGGTAAAATAAACTGCCGGATACTGCTATCGCCTAACCAATAGGTATTGCGAAGTCTATGCTGTCAGAGTTCATCGTATGATTGCCATAACATGGTTATATATAATGAAAAGGCTATAAAGGGTAGGCTTTACGCAGCCATGTTACCCCCGGTTCAGACCAAACTTTTCGACTACGTTTTGGTTAATCATGAACAATTCATTACTCAACTGAACCGTCAACGGTATGAAAATTACAGGAACGCTTACCCACCTAACGCTCGGCCTTGCATTAATCAGTCTGGCTGGCTGGGCTCAAACTACGCCTACCGGAACCGCTACGTCAAGTACATACCCTGTTGGCGCTGTGGCCCAGGACTCGGCAAAGTCATCAGCCAGTCAGCGTCGGTCGGCGAAGCTAAGCCGGGCGGATCGAAAAGCCACACGGCAGAATGCAAAACGTGGAGACGCCGGCACAGCCACCGGTCCACAGGAAGGCCAGTATCGGCAAAGCTCAGCTGCTAACGGTACGGCGGTCAACAATAGCAATTCAGATAATTACAACAGTAATAACGTAACGAACGCACCCACGGGTGTTGGTAGTAACCCATCGGTTACGAATAACCCTACTACCCTAAGCGGTTCAACTACGTCGGGTAATGGTGGTGGTTCTAACACTACGTCGACAACGAGCAGTGAACCTAAAACCGGCACATCGCGCGCTATAACGGGAGCCAAAACGTCGGCAACTCCGGCTGATGTAGCGGGAAGCACCGAGCGCAACACGAACATCCACGACTTCATTGCCTCGTCGCCTAACTACATTACGCTTCAGAATGCATTGCAATCGGCCGATTTATATAATTTACTCAAGGAGAATGAGGCTTACACGCTATTTGCTCCCCTGAACAGTGCCTTCAAGAAACTACCTGCCAGCATGCAGGCCGGATTGCTGGAAGGCCGTAACCGGGAGGCCCTCAAACAGTTGTTATCCTATCATCTTGTTCGGGGTTCGCTGAACGCAAACGAGTTGAGCAGCCGGATCAAAGCCGGTAGTGGTGAAGTTAAGCTTCAAACACTGGCAGGTGGCATGTTAACTGCCAAGATGGGTGCCAATGGAGGCATAACGATAACGGATGAACAGGGTAAAACAGTTGCGGTTGAATCAACCGAGAAAGTGCAGTCTAACGGGGTTGTTTATGGCATAGGTGCCGTATTGATGCCTAAAAGCGGAGCCGGGAGTATTCGTTAATAAATCGGCAAATACTGAATCTAGCGTCGTTTGCCTAACTTGAGGCAAGATGAATTTCAGTAAGTGTTTTTGGTGAACCAACTTGGGCTTTCCACTTATTAAAAAGGGAAGAAATCAAAGCTACTATAGCTTTGATTTCTTCCCTTTTTAATAAGTGGAAAGCCCCTGCATATCTGCAAGACTGGTTTAAAAACTAGTTCTCCAGCTGATGCTGATTTAACCGCTAACCGGCTTTCGGGACATAGTCAAAGGTACCGGATTGCCAGGAGCCGTTATACTTTTCCTTTATAATCCCAGTGGTCTTTTATGACAACTCCATTGGCATCCTTCAGTAGCTTACGGGTAAACTGATCGCCCTTAATAATACCCCGTTCATCAGCCTGACCAATGAAAAGCAAGACCGGGTTGCCCTCTTCATCGGTCTTCGTGGCCACATCGTATCGACCAAATCGAAAGGAAACCAGTTTTGATGGTTCGTATTTTTTTGTTAGGTGCTTTAGCAACCGTTCGCCTATTTTCATGGTAGTGGTCGTCTGGAATTATAAATCTAACTAAAAGTTGCCGAGAAGAATTGAGCGAAGCTTGGTAGTAACTTAGGAAACGGACCTGTTATGAAAAGGACAAGTTGGTCTTAAGTTATTCTCCTTGTTACGAGACGTATCAAGATCCACTAAAAATATCTTGCCTGCCGTTCTTGACTGATAATACAATGAATTATCAGTCAAGAACGGCAGGCAAGGGGTATCTTAAATTCAATTCAACAATCTCATATAGTCTCCAGCATTCCCAATTAGCTCTTCCGGTTCTGCTCTTTTGCCCACCCGTCTTTCAAGGTCACCGTCCGATTGAAAACAGGCCGGTTGGTGGTCGAGTCGGGGTCGAGAACAAAGTAGCCTTTGCGCATAAACTGGAAATTGGTCTGCTCCCCACTGCGGGCTGCCTCCACCAGGGCAGGCTCTACAAAAGCCCGCACAATTTCGAGTGAATTGGGATTCAATAAATCTTTGAAACTGCGGAGCTGACCATCGGGGTCGTCGGCTGCTGGGTTCTCGACAGAAAAGAGTCGGTCGTAGAGCCGCACCTCTGCCTCAACAGCATGGGGCACCGAAACCCAGTGAATGGTACCCTTTACATTGATGCCCGACGTATCTGAACCCGAACGGCTCTCCGGAATATACGAACAGTGCAGTTCGGTAATTTCACCCGCGTCGTTACGTACTAGGTCGTCGCATTTAATGATATAGGCACCTTTTAGCCGTACCATGCCACCCGGAAAGAGCCGAAAGAACTTTTTGGGTGGGTTCTCCATAAAGTCATCACGCTCGATGTAAACCTCGCGGCTGAACGGCACCCGACGGTAGGTTATCGTTTCTTCTTCTGGGTTGTTTTCAATGTTTAACAGCTCCTCGCGCCCTTCCTCATAGTTTGTAATGACGAGTTTGATTGGCTGCTCGTCCAGTACGGCCATTACGCTATGAGTTGTTTTGTTTAATTCTTCGCGGATGCAGAACTCCATCAAACCCAGGTCGATGAGGTTTTCGCGCCGGGCAATGCCAATGCGGTCGGCAAACTCGCGGAGACTGGCAGGCGTATAGCCGCGCCGTCGAATACCCGCGATGGTTGGCATACGGGGGTCATCCCAGCCATTCACATGGCCTTCTTCAACCAACTGCTTCAGCTTTCGCTTGCTCATGACCGTATAGGTCAGGTTGAGCCGGGCAAATTCAATCTGGCGAGAAGGAAAAATACCAAGTCGCTCAATAAACCATTCATAGAGCGGCCGGTGCACTTCAAATTCCAGCGTACAAAGCGAGTGCGTGATGTGCTCAATGGCGTCTGACTGCCCATGGGCAAAGTCATACATGGGATAAATACACCAGGTGTCGCCCGTACGGTGATGATGCGCGTGCTTGATCCGGTAGATAATCGGATCGCGCAGTTGCATGTTCGGTGACGCCATGTCGACTTTTGCCCGTAGCACTTTTGCTCCGTCGGCATACTCTCCGGCCCGCATACGCCGAAACAAGTCGAGGTTTTCATCTACGCTCCGGTTGCGGTAGGGGCTAGGCTGACCGGGTTCGGTGGGTGTCCCTTTCTGAGCGGCTATCTCTTCCGACGTGGAGTCGTCAACGTAGGCTAAGCCCTTCTGAATCAGTTTTTCGGCGAAGCCATAAATTTGCTCAAAATAATCGGATGCGTAGAACTCGTTCTCCCACTCAAAACCGAGCCAGCGAACGTCGTTCTTAATCGAATCGACGTATTCCGTATCTTCTGTAACGGGATTGGTATCGTCGAAACGCAGGTTGGTTTGGCCACCATACTTATCGGCCAGCCCAAAGTTCAGGCAAATGGATTTGGCATGGCCGATGTGCAGATACCCGTTGGGTTCGGGCGGAAAGCGCGTAAAGACCTGCCCCCCGTTTTTACCGGCTGCTATGTCTTCTTCAACTAATTGCTCAATAAAATTTAAATGACCGCCAGCATCGCTGCGCTCGGTCGAGGACTCATTTGGTGCTTCTGTCATCTCGCAGGTTGCTGATAAATAGCCTAAAATTACGGCGTTCACGCGGGTTTGTCAAACGAATGAAGCACCACGACGATGAGACTGGCTGTGCAACTTGGGAGTATGTAGCAAATTACGTTCGCTTTATAGATCAAATACGGGGATATAGTTATTGAATAAAGATGTTGCGGATGCCCCTGGAATTATAACCCTATATTAGCCACATAATCAAAGAACCAGCTACTTCCTGAAGCAATCAACATGACTATTATTCGTATTGCCCTCATTCTGCTCATGGGCCTATCTTCCATGACTATGGCTCAGACCAAACCAGTTCAGCCAAAATCGGTAGAAGATGAAAAATTTGTGTTTCTGAACAACGGAGTAACCATCGGCATGATCGTAAAATCGGTGCTGAAGGCTGACAAACAACGGCTTAAACTAACCGATCAGCAATTGCCCAAGGCTAAACAAATCATTACGGATGCAACTGTAAAATACAACGAGGGGGTCAAAAAGCTGAAAGCAACGGGCCTTAACCAGAAAAAACTGCGGGTTCTTGCCATAGCCGTGGAGACGGAGAAGGCCCATCAGTACCAGTCCATTCTTACCAGCCAGCAGTATGCTATTCTGGCGGCAAATCATAATAAAATGTATCCCGAAAGCAGGCTATAGAGTGCTTGTAATTGAAAAACGGCCCTGAACACATAGCCGCTGATTATTCTCGAAAAAGCCTCTCGATTTGCCCGTTTATTCAGGCACAAATCGAGAGGCTACTTGCTTATAATCCATGCTTCTGCCTGCTAATTAACTGGCCACTGTCATCATTTGTCTGCTTCACTCAATTTTGCTTCAGTTTCTTTTAAGGCCTCTTCAACCGAGTGCGATTGCCGTAAATCAGTAGTTCTTTTGGTCAATTCAGCCATAGCGCAGTAGTGCTCATGTAGAATATTCAGCTCTTCCTCGCTTAGATTTTCACTGGCCACCAGCCTGTTGCTGGCCCCCTTCGTAGCCGATATCAGTTCGTTCAATTTTAACTGGACCGACATTGATTCTTTATTCTGCGCTTTCTGAATCAGAAACACCATTAGGAAAGTAATAATGGTCGTACCCGTGTTAATGACTAGTTGCCAGTTTTCGGAGAAGCCGAAAAATGGTCCTGAAACAGCCCAGATGAGGACAGTAGCTAGAGCCAGTAAGAAAGCTGCGGATGAACCGGCTGCCTTGGCAACAGATGATGAAAAGCGCTCGAGTAGGCCTTTGTTAGATGGTTCGGATGAGTTTGAGTGTAGCTCCATATGGTGTTAGTTTACATGTGAATCAATGATTTTTCTCATGTAGTGTAGTTTTCAGTGCTATTTAGCATATAAAAATTACTTTTGAACGTAGTGTTATATGAAAAATACATTAAATAGTTACATACTATTAGCCTGAACAGCAGGCCTATGCCTTTAAAACAAATGTATACGTTGCTACTTGTTTGTCTCCTTTTCGTTGAACACCCATGACTAAAGCAGGGTCAAAAATTCGGTCGTGCTGGTTATGCGGCTCGTTAGGAAAAAAGAGTTGCGTAGTTAATGGGCGTTGACCGGCTGCCTGCACTTTTACATGGAAATGGCGCGTTCGACCCGGATACAATCCAGGTACTAGCGTTTCCAGCCGAAATTTTCCCAGTTTATCGGTGTATTGATGGCCCCGTAATCGATATCCCTTGTTATCATATTCGCCCTTGTCATCTGCCTGCCACCAATCGAGCAACACATTAGCAACAGGCTTGCAGTTGGTATCGAGAACTCGTCCATTGAGTATGATCACCGATCCTGTCATATTTTGCTCAATCAGATTGCTGCGCTCAGGCGAGCGGGGCGTAAAAAATGGCCCTTCCTCCAACGGGGGCGTTGGTTCGTCATGATCGTCGCAGGGTGGTGTAGGTTCCAGTGTTTTTGGCGACTTATGCCTGACCGCCGAGAAAAAACTAAGGAGCGGCAATGCCACTAATAGGGCGAAAAATCGTCGTCGGTTGGTCTCCATTGGTCGAAGAGTTTGGTTTGTTTCAGGGCAAATTACAGATATAAATTAGCTCTCAATACAGTGATATTAATATCGACATTACTGTTCGGTGTATACGTTAATTAAACGATTATCTTTTTAATTAATTGTCTGGAAGACAGATGGTTGAGGGAGGAATTGCCAGAACCAATTGCCATAGAGGGATGTTATTCTATTAGTCTACTCAACTACCTTTTCATGCTTGATTTCAATCCTAGTATTATCTTATATACCGCCGATGCGATGAACAATCGGGGAGAGGCTGTCATTGCCAGTTATCCCGATGCCGAAACGCTCGAAGTGACTCAGCACAACCGGTTGCCCGAATTGGGAATGAATCATTTCAAGGTTAAATCCGATGTGCTGGTGCTGGGTAAACTTAAATCGAAGGAAATAAAGTGGAGTGGCCGGAGTTCAGACTACATCGCGCCAAGTCTGGCTAATGGCTGCTTTGGCGGCTGCGCCTACTGCTACGTTGACCGGCATAAGAAAGTGAATCCCATTACGCTCTTTACCAACGTTGAGGACAATATCGCAGCGGTAGACAAGCACGTTCACACATTGCCCTGGCCCAAGCCTGCTAATCAGACCGACCCCACATTCTGGACGTATGACATTGGCTGTAACTCCGATATTTCGGTCGATTACAGCCTGACGGATGGCATTCGGCAGGTGTTTGAGTTTTACCGCGATCACCCCCGCGCTAAGGCTACGTTTGCCACTAAATTTGTGAATCGTGAATTGCTCAATTTCGACCCCAAGCGTAAGGTGCGTATCCGGTTTAGTCTAATGCCCAGTCACGTTAGCAAACTGGTTGATGTAAGTACTGACAGCATTGAGAAGCGCATTGCGGCCATAAACGACTTTTATGACGCAGGCTACGATGTTCACGTTAATTTTTCACCTGTTATTGTATACGGTGGTAAACAGTGGCGGGATGACTACCGCGAGCTGTTCCGCCAGCTAGACGCTGAGTTACGGCCGGAAGTGAAGGAGCAACTCCAATGCGAAGTGATTTTTTTGACGCACAATCAGGGGCAGCATCAGGCAAACCTTGCCATCAATCCTAAGGCAGAGGAATTACTTTGGGTGCCTTCGTTGCAGGAAAGTAAGGTGAGCCAGTTCGGCGGCTGGAACATTCGTTACGATCACCAGCTCAAAAGTAAAATGATTGATGTTTTTAGCCGGATGATTAAGGAGGAAGTCCCCTGGTGCGGGATCAGATATATTTTTTAGCAGGATTATACGGAAGCAGTCACCCTAATGATAATCTGTTGGGTGACTGCTTTCTTGTAAAGCTTAATCGACGCTATTAGCGTTTTTCTTGGTACCACTGTTTTTGTCACTGGGCTTCTCAGTGGTTTTCTTCGTCGTGCGCTGTTTGCTACCACTCTTGCCGGCTTTGCCTTCTTCTTTCTGATTGATCTGGCTGTTGCCGCCACCCGTTTGGGGCGAATAATATTTGATGAATAGATTCATGGTCTTGGGTTTTCAGTCAGTTTTAGTTCGCTAATAAGCCAGTGCTACGTTAGCTTAACCGGTTTACTTACTGCTTTTCGAGCCTTTCGGACGACCCGGGTTATCGTGGCGTCCATCGTCAGCGTCGGCTTTCTTTTTCGGTCCGGTACTGTTGGCACCACCTTTCTTGCCTGCTTCTGCGTGTTGTTCAGGTGAACCGCCCTGTACGCCTTTACCACTTTTAGGGGTTCCTGCTTTCGTTGCCATATAGTTTAAATAGGTTTAAATTGTTACTACTGTCGTTAGAAATGTCAGGTTGAAACCACTTATTTGCCAGACTGTTGCCCTCACTGAGCAAATGGTCCGGAAGAGGTAGACATAAAATAAGCAGGACAGCAACTGAAAGGATTTAGTCATGCCTTTCTCTTGCCGACCTGCTTATTTTATGTCCTTGTTATTTAGTTGCTGCTCCCACCTTTGGAGCCACCGCCTTTAGAGCCGCCCGTTGAACCACCAGCACTGTGAGAGCCTTTTTTGCTGCTCTTATGTGCCGTTGAACCACCACGTCCAGTGCCTTTTTGACCGTGTTGCGTACCATTATCCTGATTACCCGTAATACGCTGCCCTTCGTATTCCTTTTCTACTTTCTCCAGAGTTTTGTCTGCCATAACGTTAACCAACCTGGGTTGGTGATTAGAGTTTACCCGGCTAACTAACCAGAATTAGTAGACTGATGTTTGTAAAAAAAGATGTCACTCTGGGAATCTCTTTTTGCATGCGTTAGCCAGTGACTCGATGCACGTTTGGCAGATTCTTCACTTAGTGCTCCTAATTAAGCATTGCTAAGTGGTTCTCCTGCTGAAAGGCCGGTTTCTTATTTATTGATAATTTGAGTCTGATAACTGAATACCAAGCGCTAGAGCGGGTGGTTGTTGAAGGGTTTGATAGATGACGCAGTAGCGTTTAGTAAGTTTAATGAGTGTTTCGACCTGTTCAGTTGTGGCATCGGTGTCGAGGTTAAACGTCAGGCGAATAGCACGAAATCCTACCGGAGCATCTTTAGCTACACCAAGCGTTCCCCGAAAGTCGAGGTCGCCCTCAACTAGAACTGACCCCTGACGCACGATGACACCAATAGCAGTAGCCACAGCTTTCAGCGTTACTCCCGCACAAGCCACAAGCGCTTCGAGCAGCATATCGCCCGAGCAAGCTAGCTCACCAGTGCCACCGGTAGCCGGATGCAGGCCTGCTTCAACCAGCGCTCGGCCCGTATTGATACTGCACGATACCTGATCGCCCAACCTTCCTTCGGCTCGTAGGGTGACAAGAGCGGTGTTAGGATCGCTTTGGTACTGTTGCTTAAGTGGGGCTTGCAGGGATTTGAGTTCGTCGGCTGTCATGTTGGTATATTGAGTCAATAAGCAAAAGGTAAGTAATTGGGGAAATCGCTATAAAAGTGTAGTATGATGCATCAGCTACCGTAAACAGGCAATTGCTGCCTAAGTTCCAGGTCGATTAATTAAGCAAAGTGTCCTGACTCAGACCATCCCTATTTATATTTGGTCTGCCATGACAACGAAATCAATATCTAAAGCTGCTTTTTCCAGACCAACCCTTCAGTTCCTGCGTGACCTGGTTCAAAATAACCACCGTGAATGGTTCCAGGCTAACCGCGACCGCTACGATGCCGCCAAATCAGAATTGAGTGGCGTGGTGGAGCGGGTGTTAATGAGCATGAGTGCCTTTGAGCCACTGGCTAACACCGCCGTAAAAGACTGTATTTTTCGCATCAACCGCGACATTCGATTCTCTAAGGATAAAAGGCCCTATAAATCAAATTTCGCCTTTGCCATCGGACCCGGTGGGCGACATTCGGGCCGAATTGATTATTACGTCCATATCCAGCCGGGCAATCAATCGTTTTTGGGTGCGGGTATGTGGCAACCTACCCCTACCAACCTCGCCAAATTTCGGCAGGAGATTGACTACAACGCAGATGAACTAAAGCAGATTATTGACAATACGGTGTTTCGGGCGTACTTTCCCGAATCGTCGGGCGAACTGATGAAAACTACGCCGAAAGGGTATAGCGCCGACCATCCTGAGATAGACCTGCTGCGCCGAAAAGAGTTGTTTTTCATGCACCGCTACTCCGACAAAGAAGTACTCAAGGCGGACTTTGCCAATGAACTGGTACGCGGATGTCAGATACTGAAACCGTACTGTGACTTCCTGAACTATTTGTTTTATGACGAGAAAGAATCAACTGATACGCTCTGATTATAATTACTATTAAGGTTTGTCATTTCTTTCTCAGGCTAAGCTGTTATGAATACATACACCAATCACGCTTAGGTCGTCTTAGGTGTCTTCTGTACTTTTGAACAACTTATTTATTGAACAGAATAGAACTGCCAAAGCATTTCTGGCGTGCTCGTTCTCTAAATTAACAGCCGCCTATTTTCTGCTTAGTTCTTCATAAAAAAGATAAGAATTCATTTACTAAAATAAGATAAAAGTGATGAAGGCTTTTATTGTAAATACATACGGTAAAAAAAACAAACTTGAACTGGCCGAATTGCCTGATCCTGTTATACTAGAAAATGAGGTATTAGTTCAGATACATGCAGCAAGTATAAACCAGTTAGATTCTAAAATAAAAAACGGTGAATTCAAATTTATTTTACCTTATAAAATGCCAATTGTCTTGGGACACGATGTGTCTGGCGTAGTAACGAAAGTAGGCACGAAGGTAAGCCGTTTTAAAATTGGGGATGAAATATATGCAAGACCTGCAGATTTCAGCATTGGTACTTTTGCAGAATTCATCTCAATCAATGAAAATGATGTTGCCTTAAAGCCAGATATCCTTACGATGGAAGAGGCAGCTTCAATTCCGTTGATAGGGTTAACGGCCTGGCAGACATTAATTGATGTAGCAAATTTAAAGGCAGGGCAGAAAGTTTTCATTCAGGCAGGCTCAGGTGGCGTTGGTACATTTGCCATTCAGTTAGCGAAATATTTGGGTGCAACCGTAGCTACAACCACAAGTGCGGCTAATTTTGATTTAGTTAAAAGTCTGGGCGCTGATATTGTAATTGATTACCGAAAAGAAGATTTTGAAACCGTACTAAATAATTATGATGTTGTGTTGAATAGTCAGGATATAAAAATCCTTGAAAAATCATTACACATTTTAAAGCCCGGAGGAAAAGCGATTTCTATTTCAGGTCCGCCAACGACAGCTTTTGCAAGAGAATTTAAATTGCCTTGGTATGTAAATTTGGTAGCACAATTTTTGAGTAGTGGAATAGCTGCAAAAGCGAAAAAACTTAATGTTGATTTTTTATTTCATTTAATGAAAGCCAATGGGAAGCAATTGAATGAAATTACTTCATTAATAAACTCTGGTAAAATTCGTCCAGTGGTTGATAAGATTTTCCCGTTCACTGAAACCAATGAAGCATTGGCATATGTTGAAACAGGTCGTGCAAAAGGAAAGGTTATTATCAAAGTAAAATAGAGTCGGTTTATGAATTTGAATGTTATTTTATCGCATCAAAAACACCTGATTATAGAACGATATATAACTTATATTAATAAAAAATTATAGCCTGATAAGGTAGTAATGATACTCTTCTCTCATTTATCGAAACCAAGTCATAATTGTTAATTTCTGTCTTTGTGATCGAATTAGTTTCTTTGAGTTTAATAGTTGGATTCTTTCCAGTAAAATTTAATAATACCAATATCTCTTTCCCATCCATTTTTCTTGAGTATGCATAAAATTTTTGGATAGCCTGGTTGCAGCAATGTATAGTTGCCAAAATTTAATACCGGGTTTTGTTTTCTTAGTCGGACCATTCTTTTGAAATAATTTAGTACAGAATTTGAATCGTTCGACTGATCAGAAACATTGATGCTAGTGTAGTTTTTTATTGACTAGCAATTAGGGTGACCCCGTAGTTATATCTGGTAAACAATTGACTCTTTCCACCACTTTTTTGAGTCTTGTGAAAGGTCTTGTTTTTAGTCAGTTAAATTGTTGCATCTGCTGATCATCAACGTAATACAAGGAGAATAGAAAGAATATA
>JAQBNX010000822.1 GCA_028288385.1 Spirosoma sp. | reverse complement strand
TGTCCGGCTCCCGACTTGGTATCCTCGGCATTTTTTTCCAGCAACCCTTCGTAGATGTCGCCCTTTATGTCGGTATCCAGCCCAATCCACGTTTCGGCATCAATCAGCTGCACTAACTTAAAAAGCTTAGCCGGGTCTCCTATCTTGTTCTGTGCCTTAAAGAAGATTTGGCCAATCATACCTTGCTCTCTGCCCAGTTCATTTAGAATATGGACGTACTGCACTTCCAGAGCTACTCCATTTTTCCCTTTCAGGCTTTCCCAGTTAAAGTTAGCAGGAATGTGGGTATCGCGGAAGTGTGGAGGCTTACTATACTCATCAGCCATTTTAAGAAACAGCAGATACGTAAGCTGCTCCAAATAGTCTCCATAACCGACGCCATCGTCTCGTAGGGTACTGCAGAAATTCCAAACTTTTTGCACTAAGGCGTTGGTACTCATTATTGTTTTTTCAGTATGTTATTGCCAAATAATCTTAACCATGTCGAAGAGTAGACGATGGCGTTTTTCTAATTCTTCCGGGCCGAAGGTTGGCATAGGCTGAAAATCAAGCTGATACTTGTCAATCATACCTCCAAAGTCTTTTTTCGACTTATATGTATCACCCCGCAAAGTTTCATTCCAATACAGCGTATTAGCATACGTTTGAAGCTTGTTGGAATATGTTTCGTTATTACTGGACTGGTTATCTCTCCCTTTCAGCAACAGTAAACCACCTAACCGATTACGCTCTCTTTCAAATAACTCAAGGTCATCTCCGAATAACGCTTTGTTTTCGGCGTTCTCGGCTAATATATGTTCAACATGGAATCCGTTAGCGTTTCCTGTATTCTGTACCAAATCGTACAGTGAATGCTTTATGTTTAGATTCGTATTGCTGGCAATGAACTCTTCGATCCGGGCAAACAAATAGCGCTTAAACCGTTTGTCTAGTTCAATACCTGTATCCTTGAAGGAGCCGTAGGTTAATATTTCCTCAGCAGATGTATTTTTGGCTTCCTTCAACATAGCTTTTAACTCATTGTCGAAAACCAGTCGAATTTCGTCTACGTCCTTTTCACGTATCTGACTGCTGATGTGATATACTGCTGTAACGAATCTATTACTGTCGTAGCTTCGCTGAAGCTGTAGTAGGCAAAACATACGATCAACATGGTAGGATACCGCTTTAATCTTCTCTTTTTCCTTAAGGTCATTAGGGCTACATGCCGAGAGAATTAACATTAACTGGCTGTCCATTTCTGTCAAGCCATTGTAATAAACCCAAGGCTGTTCTTTACCTTCCCGTTTTCGATGAGCCAGTAACTGTGCGTACAAATTCGTGTAATAACGAAAATCGTTTTGCAGAAACCTCTTGACCTGTACCGGGTTGTATTTTAATCGCAGAATTTTATCCACATCTTGAGAGAACATAACGCGGTGATAGTCAGTATCAAACTTCACACCCTCTCCCCGTGTGTTGATTAGTTTAGCTTTTAAATAATACACAAAAAACTGGTCAATCTCATCCTCTTTAAAGAGATTAATTTTATTGACCTGTTCGTCCCATAGTTCATTCAGCTGTAGCGTGTCAAGTTCTGTTTTCTTGATCTGCCCCAGCAACTTACCTTTTAAGATTTCGTAGGGTTTAAGCTTTACACCCCGGTCGTTGATGACTTCAAACACCATGGGTACATCCGTCTGCTCAACGTTTAGGTTGATTAGCACAAGCCGATGCAGGAAATAGAAGACGAAACTATCAAACTTATGTTTATCAACTAATTTTTCGTTCAACCATTTATCAATGACAATGTAATTACGAGCCATATTTTGAGCTGTAATACCGGAGCTGGTTGGGACATCATTCGAGTTAGCCCCTTCATGTAGTGCTTTTAACGTTTCCTTATGTGCTTCGTGGTTCATCCAGAAGGTTTTATCGTAGCCTGACTGTCCCAAAATCTTAGAGTTAATCCAGTCTTTTAGCCCTGAATCGTAGGTTTTAGCCTGACGGTTGAGCTTAATAAGAATAAGCGTTAATGTGGTTAACCGTTGCTGGCCATCGACGACGTATAGCTTGTTATCTATTTTATTGGTTACGTAAGTACTCAAATAATACCATGAATAATTGGTAATCAGAGTGCTAAGATGAGTTTCTTCGGATTTGTATTTCTTATATTCCTCTTCAAAGCGGTAGAATACATCTTCTAGTAAACGTGTTACAGTAGCCGCAGTCCATTTGTACTGCCGTTGATAAAAATCAATGTAATAAGTGGTGTTAGAAAAGACTGCATCGACATTCTGATGAAAGGGAGAAATATCCATTTTAAACTCAAAATCTAAGTGTGTTTACTAATTATTGAGGCAACTCCATATCAGTTGCTTTGAATAGCTGGAATCTGTCGAAGCCATGAGGCCTATATATGGGATGGTTGGGTTTTATTAATATGGGTTTTGGGAAAATGATAGATTCTTTAGGTTTAAAGCGAAGATGAACAATTCGACCATTATGGTATTCTGTAAAATCGTCTTGATTAGCAGCAATATGAATCTGTCGCTTCATTTCATCCAGCCATCCTCTCTGATTATACTCATTGGTTGCCCAGTCGCATTCAGCCTGTGTTAAGACCTCCACATTTCGCAGATGAGCGGCCCAATAACGTCGTCCAGTTGGACCATGTATCGTGTACAAGTAGATGTCTGGAAAAATTTGGTTCGTATAAGCAGCAAAATGCTGATTCATAGGTTCAAGAAAGCCATATTTATAACCGTCTATCACCTTCTCTGTATCAAGTGACCACTCCTCATAACCGAAATTATATCTTTGTTCGTGGTTACCAGCGTTACGGCTTTTACCAACCGGACCTGATGGTGATTGCCAACCATTAGTATTCCAAACGACGCGAGACAGTCTAGGGCCAGTGTTATTCAATAGCCTTTGCGGATGGTTTGGATTCATGTAGGTTAAGTGTTTATAATTTAGAACAGCGATAGTTGCTCACTCCTGCTATTTAGTGACTTGCTTACGGCTTGATATTGAGCTGTGGGTTCTTCTATAACAACCTCTCTTATTAAATCAGTGAACAGCTTACCCTCAAAGGCCTTTTTCAAGATACTATGTCGGAGGTTCTCGGCCCGTACCAATTCCTGCCGAATGGTACTCTCCATTGCATCAGCCTCTGATAGCCGGGCTTCGATCTCCGAAACTATTTGGGTTTGAGTAGCGAGGTCTGGAAGAAACATTTCTACCCCTTTAACGTCCTGTTGATTGATACTAGCTTGATTAACAGCTTGTTTAGCATTTTTCCGCAATTCCTCCAACCCTGCCGGGCTAGTTAGATAATGAACGACGAATTGAGTACTGGCAACCTGTGTGTTCAAGGCGAATCGCATGATATTACTCTCAAAAACGGTTCCCTCAGTTAATCCTTTTACAAGGGCACACTTCCCTATGTGGGACATGCTATTCACCCGATTTATTAAAATGTCATCCTGATTTAGCTTGTATAAGGTCAACTCACTTAGATCTATCTGAACTCGACGGAAGGATCCTTCTAAATTCAACACGCCATCATAGAAGTTGTCGATCCTTACTATTCTGTTACCTAACCCATAGAAACTCTGGGGTTTGTAGAGCCCGTTTTGCGGCCCTGATATTATCAATTTACCCAGTTTCACCCGCTCCCAATTCGGGTTGATGAGGTAGTGATGGAGGACAGCCTGTCGGTAGATTTTTAGTCGGGCCAGCGCCGTTTTCAATTCATTTACTCCAACCTCTAATTCAGAAAATATCTCCTCAATTTTGGAAACGATGGCTTGTTGAACAGGAATCGGAGGAAGTAAAAGAGGTAGGTCTATTAACTGTTTCTTAGTAACCCCGCTTATGGTAGTACCTCGATTTTCATATTTGAAAACCTGTACAGCTTTTGAAAGGAACCACAGAGCATATGCAGTATCAATGACCTTCTCGTTTAGTATAAGTCCCTGACTATCTTGACTGAAGCATAGGTCATATGGCGCTATTGCTAATTTTCCGAGCCCTACACGTGTCACAATAATAATTCCTCCTTTGGGAAGAATATTTGTTGTTGACTCCTTAACTGCTTTAAGGGTAATCTTTTTCCTAGGTCTAATATCCTTTATTCCGTAAATGTCAGCGCTTGTCACCCAGTCAATAGTCCCGTCCTGCCAGTATTCGTTATTTTGAGTAGAAGGCGTGCCACCGCCAATAACCTTTATACATACATCGGACACTTTCACTTTCTTCCAACCTTCTGGCAACTGTTTTGTGATCATTCTTGTATTCTCTAAGCCGCAAGATACTCATTCAACTCTTCAATAATAGGAAATGTCTGCTCTCCGAACAGGCTCCAAACACGGCCTAATCCGCCTTTTTCGGCAAACGGCGAGTACTTAAAGTCTTCTTTGTCAATGTGAATAGATTTCGCCACATATTCCTTCATCATCCGCAGCCACTCCATCTGTTCCTCATTAAATTTAGTAGACCCAGCCTGCCGACGGAACACCCAATTCTGGAAGTTACGGTTTACGGTTTGACCATAATCCGTTAGATCAGGGTCTATCTCCAACACTCGTCGAATCAGCGATACCAGCGCAATCAATTCACTTTTTGGCGTAGCGCTTTTGGCTTCTTCTAAGGCCTTATAAGCCTCCCAAACTGCAAAGGGAGCCAACTGAGGACGTTCTGCTTTCAGCCGCTCAAACAGGCTTTTAATCATGTAGTAGGTAAGTTCCTTACGCCGGTACGGTTGGTTGTAGAAGATCTGAAGGGCTGTTACTTCATCTTTGTGCTGTTCCAGATATGTTTTGAAATCCTGTACCAGCTCACTGGCTTTTTCTGTCTTCGTCGTGTCCCATCCGGCAAATTGTAACGTATCTAGATTTATCGAGTCCATTAGCTGCTCATGGCTTCGACGAATATGCTCTATACCATCCCGGTAGTCTACACTATCAAATACCCTGACAGCTTCCTCTATAAGAAGTTGCTGCGCATCGTTCAGTTGCTGAGGGGTAGGTACTTCATCAGTAGTACATAATGTATTGGCTTTCGCTTCTATCTTGTCGGGGTTATAGGCATCCAGCAGATTCATTACAACCCGGTTAATACTCTTACCACCAGCCAAAGTCGCCAACTGTTGCCGTTCGTTGACGGTAAGCTGCTTCTCCAGCCGTGTTAGCCGGTTAGCCAATGACGTAAGTGTATCTTCAGAGGTATCGCCCCCCATAACAACGCTTAACATTAATTCTTTTAGCGAAACTGTTGGTCTGCGTTCTAAAGGTCGGCTATCCGTTTTAAGGGATTTGCTAACGCCTACGGCATCAACAACAACAAAGTGAGTCTTATTGCCAACTGACGAAGGGGTTCGTTGCTGGAGATCATCAGCCAGCATGATACGGGTACCCCGTCCTTTCATCTGCTCATAGTATGAACGTGATTTTACGTCGCGCATGAACAATAAACATTCAATGGCCTGCACATCAGTCCCGGTAGCAATCATATCCACGGTTACGGCTATACGTGGGTTGTAGCGATTCCTGAAATCATTCAGAACCGTAGACGCCAGTTCACCATCCTTCTTACGCTTACCATCGGTGTCCGTCTTATAGCCGGTCTTGTTGGTTACCTTCTTGCAGAAGTCGTTACCCTGCCCAAATTCCTCCCGCACAATCTGGATAATATCGTCGGCGTGAAAATCTGTCTTGGCAAAAATCAGCGTTTTCGGCACTTCACCCCGCCTTGGAAAGATTTCAGGTAAGCGTTCTTTAAAAGTGCGAATGACTGTACGAATCTGGTCGAGATTTACAACATCCCGATCCAGCGCGTTTGGCGTATAGATTACTTCTTCATCTAACTGTTCCCAGCGTTTCCGTCGTGTAAGTCGATCCCGTCTGTCAATGTACTCCTTAGCGGGCAGTATACCTCCCTTCTTAGTTATTGAAGTCTCAATAGTGTACACGTCGAACGGCACATTAACGCCATCGGCCACTGCGTCTTCGTACGAATACTCACTGACAACATTTTTATTGAAGAAGCTATATGTTCGACTGTCAGGTGTTGCCGTTAGACCAATCAGGTAAGCATCAAAATATTCTATTACCTGCCGCCACCGATTGTAAATACTGCGATGACATTCATCAATAATAATGAAGTCGAAGGTTTCGGGGGGCACCTGTGGGTTATAGGCAATGTCTACCGGCTGATCTGGTTGGTTAATCTCATTCAACGATTCTTCCTCAGCCGCTTCGTCTAATTCTTCTCCTTTAAGGATAGAAAACATCCGTTGAATTGTGCTGATACAGACCTGCGCGTTCTTGTCAATAAAGCGGCTGCTTAATCGTTGCACATTATAAAGCTCCCCGAAGGTACGACGGTCGTCATTTGGCGTAAAGGCCATAAATCCCTGTTGGGCCTGTTCACCAAGGTTCTTGGTGTCCACCAGAAACAGGATACGCTTAGCGCCTGCAAATTTGAGCAGTCGATAGATGGATGTAATAGCCGTAAACGTCTTTCCCGCTCCTGTAGCCATTTGAATCAGGGCACGGGGTTTATTAAGCGTGAATGACGCTTCAAGGTTTGTAATAGCCCGAGACTGACAATCTCTTAGTCGTTCAGTATGTAGTGGCGGAAAGTTCTGCAACCGCTTCCGTAGTGTATCAGACTGCCGTTGCCAGTCCTTAAGTGTTTCGGGACGATGGAAGCAGTACACTTCACGGGAACGTGGTTGTGGGTCAGCCGTATCCGTGAAGCGGGTTTCAACCCCTGTGCTCTCATATAGAAAACGTAGTGGCTCCTGATTAGTACGCCATTTTAGCTTACTGTTTGCATAGCGAACAGATTGATCTTCAACAGGCGTCAAGGGTGTTCCCTCTGGCTTAGCTTCTAGAACACCTGCTGGATTGCGATCTATGTAGAGCAAGTAGTCAGCTGGACCGGTATCCGTAGGATGCTCTCTAACAGCTATGCCAGTACCAGCGCTTGGATTAAAATCTTTATAGTTCTGTATATGCCAACCCGCCTGAATCAGCATTTTATCAATATTTTTTCGTGCCTGAGCTTCAGGGGCCATAGGTGTGAATCTTATTTATAAGGGGTTATGAAACAGTTGTATTAATTGTTGGATAATTTCTTAAATCTAAAACTACTACACCTGCGACTTGCTCAGATATTCCTTGAGTGTTTTGCTCCAACTTCTTTCTAAGTCTTCTCTCCCAATTATTGTATTTAAGACTTTAACAGTCTGTTAGGGAATTGAAAAGGCTGGTAGTTGTTACTGTCTTTATTCCCAATCGAGCCGTAAAACAACTTTTAGGGTTCCATCAGGCTAAACGATTTTACCACATGGCAGTCGATAATCGAGTTCCTGAATTAGAAATAGGTCTTTGGGTAGTGCGTAACTGTTGTTAAGCAGGTTATAAAAGCTACTGCGAAT
>JAQBNX010000719.1 GCA_028288385.1 Spirosoma sp. | reverse complement strand
GGCGGTGGCGATGATTGCCGTTGGTAAACTATATGGCTACTACGAACATCACTTACTGCTGAGTAGCCTGGCCATCCGTGTGCTGCTAACCGTTACGGCCATGACTGTTGTGGTAGGAGTGCTGGTGGCGTTTGGGCATTCGGTAACGGCTGCGGTAGCAATTATGGTTGGTTACCGGGTTATTTACCTGCTCACCAATCTGGAGTTCTGGGGCGTATCGGCGGTAGTGTTCGACACCCGACAAAGTAAGCGGTTGTTTAGTGTCATCAGTTCGGGTGACATGCCCGCTAAAGCCCTGGGGGCCATTTTGGCGGCTTTCGTTCATGCCCACACGGGTATCTTGTTGCTGGTGCTGGTTGCATTTGTGGCTTTTCTGGTGGCTTTCTATACCCTGCAGCTAACCGTTAAGTCCCACGAAGTTCACGCGGCCCACCGCCCGGCCAGGGTGGCCCGTCGCGAGCCGTCTCGGTTTGTTGGAAAACAGTTTGGTGGCAGTGAGCTCATTTTTTTGATGTGCCTGAGTCTGGCGGCTTTGGCGGCCGTGGCCATTGAGATCGAGTATAATTTTTTCATCAATGTAAAACACCGCTTTCACGACCAATCCGACGTGATTAAGTACGTTAGCTACGTACTGGCGCTCACTTACGGGCTGGCCATGCTGGTGAAACTGCTCTTGTCCGGCGCCGTGCTCGATAAATTCGGGGTGCGCCGGTCACTGCTACTGCTGCCGTTGGTTGCCCTGGTCGGGCTGGTGGGGCTGATTGTCTTAAGACGAACGGGGGTCCAGATGAATGTGCTGCTGGTGTACTACTGCATTCTCTATTTAGTGTTTGAGGTAGTACGCCGGTCGCTCTTCGATCCCGTATTTTTAGTCTTGTTCCAACCCCTGTCGCCCCCGCAGCGACTCAAAGGCCACACCTTGGCCAAGGGCCTGTATGAACCGCTTGGCTTAGGTCTGGCTGGCCTGATGATCTGGGCCATGCATGCCAGCCGTACCCTCGAAAGTGCCATGCCTTTTATCTGGTTAGGGCTGCTGGGCGGGGCTTTTTACCTGCTACGCCGGACGTATCAGCACTACCTGCATGAGCTCAACGACGCCATTGGCCGACGGTTTCTGGAACGCGATCAACTGGCCATGCCGACAACCGCCAAAGCGAGTATGCTGCGCCAGTTGAGCAGCAACAATCCAACCGACGTCGTAACGGCTATTGGCTGGATCAGTTCACACAGCCCCCAAGAACTTACCGCCCAGCTACCAGCCCTGCTCCTGCACCCTGAAGCGGCCGTTCGTCGGCGGACGCTGGCTCTGCTTACCGATCAGGATCATGCTGTGCCGGTTCGTCCGCTTACCCACATTGCCTTGACCGATGCCGAACCGGGACTCCGCAAACAGGCCGCGTATCTGCTGGGCCGACGCATCAGCGCAGAACCCGGCGAACTGGCTCCTCTACTTAATCACACGGATCTAAACATTCGGCTGGGGGCCATCCACGGAATTCTTGAACTGAACTCGCACGATGCTGCCGGCCAACACAGTCTATCAGGCCTGATCAACGATCCGGACCCTCTTCATCAGGAAATGGCGCTGAACTTGATTGGAACCCTGCACCTGACCGAATTTGCTCCGGTAGTAACGCAACGGCTGAGTAGCCCGAATGGCCGACTAAGCAAAGCCGCGATTGCAGCAGCCGGACAATTGCCTAACCCGGAACTGATCCATTTTTTGATTGCTCACATAACCGACAACGGCATCGGCCGCGACGTAGTGAGTGCGCTGAAAACACGGGGTGCTCAAGTAATCGAGGCATTGCAGACAAAATTACCGACCACAAACCGCTTGCTGACCCAACGGATTGCGGCTATCTGTAGCACCATCCGCACCCCCGAGAGCCGCCGGCTACTGAACGAATTAGCCAGTCATCCCGATCTGTCGGTGCGGGGTGCAGCACTGCGAGCGCTGCACCGGTTTCCGAACATGACCAGCGACGATGCCCTGTTCCGGCAACTACTGGACGACGAAATCACCCTGGCAAACCGCCTGCTGCATGGTAGCCTGACGGACCCTGACCTGGCCACTACCCTCGAGTACGAACTGACGGTATTACTGCAACGGCTATTCGATGTATTGTCACAGTTATACGACTCTGAGACTATTGCCGGAGCCAGGCTGGGCGTGGGCCACCCAGCCCGCGAGCGCCGGGCCAATGCGCTCGAACTACTCGATAACCTGATTCCGAGGGCCGTCTACCAGACCATGCAGGTGCTAATCGACGATCTGCCTCTAACGGAAAAAGTGAGGATGCTCGATGCGGAACTCGGCCCCTTCAACGAATCCGAATCCATCCGGGCGTTTATCCTGCGCGTGGGCGAAACCATTTTTTCGGCCTGGACAGTCGGTCTCGTGCTACGTCGTTTATCCGAGACCGACGCGCAGCTTGCCAGTCAATCGTTGTCGGCTCAATCCCGCCTTTTCTCTCCCCTGTTCATGAATCACTCCGCTAACCACCAGGACCAGATTTCCGACTATGACCGCGTAATGCTGCTGGCCCAAACTAGTTTATTTACGCAAACGCCCGAAAACGTATTAGCCAGCATTACGCCGATCATGAAGGAAGAGGAACATGAAGCCGGCGCGACGATTTTCAACAAAGGTGATCTTGG
>JAQBNX010000341.1 GCA_028288385.1 Spirosoma sp. | reverse complement strand
TATCGAACCGTCCTGTGCTGTGCCACTAGCCGTTGTGCTGAAATACTCCGATCAGTTCGCCGGACAGAAAATCGGCATCATTCTGACGGGCGGTAACGTGGATTTGGGTAAACTGCCATTTTAAGTTGAGTGATTTATGCCTGTTGAAGACGATTCATTCAAAACCAGTATGTTGACCATTCAGTCCATCACCGCCGAACAAACGTATCCGCTTCGTCATGCCGTATTGTGGCCCGACAAGCCGTTCGACTATGTGAAGATTGACAATGACGAAGAGGGTTATCATTATGGCGCGTTTCGGCGGGGTGAACTGGTAGCCGTCATCTCCTTATTCATCGAAAACGACGTAACGAATGCACCCGAGGCCGAGCGACCGGTAGGCCGGAGCGGGACCGCCAATCCAGGCCGAGCCCGTTTTCGGAAGTTTGCCACACGGCCTGACTGCCAGCGGATGGGTATTGGAACACAACTGATGCAGCATATTATAGCGGAAGCCCGACGGATGATCGTTACTACGCTCTGGTGTGATGCCCGGCTCGATGTGGCCGATTTCTACCGGCGGTTTGGTATGGAGCCCGTTAGCGATGTGTTTTATAAAGGAACCATTTCGTATGCCAAATTTTCGTTAACCTTGTAATAAAACAAACCGACATGATTCGCATTGCAACGGCGAACCATCCTGACAAGCCTATGAAAACACTCCTGACAACCTGCCTGCTGGCCAGCCTTTTGGCAGTGGCCACTACTATTAGCTCTACTGCCCAGACGGTACAACCCGCTACCGTGCCGACCCCATCGGCCGACTCAACCAACCTAAGCGCCTATATCGGTGTATATTCATTCAATTCGGGTAGCCCAATTCAGAAATTTACGGTCACGACCGAAAAGGGAGAACTGTATGGCGAAGCAGATGGCTTTGGCAGGAATAAACTCGTGAAGCAGGCAAAAGCTGACACGTACCAGTCGACGAGTTCCTACGGCTCCATCATTACGTTTGTGCGGGATGCAAAAGCGGTAACTGGCTTAACACTGGCTGCTCAGGGTACCGAATTAGTCGGTAAAAAAGCAAATCCATAACCTGTCAGATCAAATAATGGTTAACAATAAGGGCTACACAACTGTGTAGCCCTTATTGTTAACCATTATTTGTTTAGGGCCGGGAAGCCGGTTCATCTCAACGTGTTGCTTACCCATGAAAATTAAGCCTATTTTAGCCGTTGTCCTGTCAATGGTGCTGGTTGCCTGTGGCCAGAAGAAGGAGAGTCAAACGGGTTCAGACGGAAATCCAACCGGTACTACTGTTGCAACAACAAGTGCAGCCGTGAATTTACCAGCACCGTATGCCACAAAGTCGGCCGTGAATTTCAGTCGTGTCGTTGGCTGGCCCGCCGGAAAAACACCCACCGCACCCGCCGGTTTTAGGGTTACAGAATATGCCCGCGACTTGACTAGTCCACGCTGGCTCTACGTTGCCCCGAATGGAGATGTTTTCGTGGCCGAAGCCAATACGGAGCCTAAAGGGATTAAAGAAAAGGTAGTTGATAAGGTTACGGGTCAGAGCAAATCGCAGCCCTCTGGTAAAAGCGCGAACAGGATCACTCTCCTGCGCGATACCAATAAAGATGGCAAACCTGACCAGCGCGAATTATTCCTGACCGGACTGAATCAACCGTTTGGGATGTTGGTACTTGGTTCTAGTTTTTACGTGGCCAACACTGATGCGCTGTTGCGATACCCGTATCAATCCGGCCAGACCAAGCTGATGGCTGCCAGCGGTAAGAAAATTCTAAGTCTGCCCGCCGGAGGATATAACAACCACTGGACGCGCAACTTGCTGGCTAGTCCAGATGGCAAAAAGATCTATGTCTCAGTGGGGTCGGGGAGTAACGTTGGCGAGAACGGCATGGAGTATGAAGTACGTCGGGCCAACATCCTGGAAATTAATCCTGATGGTACGGGAGAGCGCATTTACGCCAGTGGGCTGCGAAACCCGGTTGGTATGGACTGGCAACCAACAGCGAATCAAAACAATAGCCCGACCCTGTATACGGCCGTTAATGAGCGTGATGAGCTGGGTGACGAACTGGTGCCAGTTTACCTGACGAGCGTAAAGGAAGGTGCGTTTTACGGCTGGCCTTATGCCTACTATGGTCATAACGTAGACCCGCGCCGTAAGGATGAACGGCCAGATTTAGTGAAAAAAGCCGTGGTGCCCGACGTACCACTGGGTGCCCATACGGCATCGTTGGGGCTCGCGTTCTACAACCAGACAGCCTTCCCGGCAAAGTACCATAACGGCGCTTTTATTGGGCAGCATGGCTCGTGGAATCGCTCCAAATTTTCAGGTTATAAAGTCGCCTTCGTTCCGTTTGAGAATGGAAAACCTGGCAAACCCAAAGATTTCCTAACAGGTTTTGTAACGGGTAAAGATAAGGATGTTTATGGTCGCCCGGTAGGTGTAGCGGTGCTACCGGATGGGTCACTGCTGGTTGCCGACGATGCTGGCGGACGTATCTGGCGGGTAGCAGCAAAGTAAATCAAGTGGGGTTAATTGAATAAGCGCTGTTGCTTATTTAACTAACCCCACTTGATTTAAAACTGGTAGAACAACCGTGCCCGCAGGCCGATAGCCGTGCCTGCCTGCCAGTTTAGATCTGCATTTGTTGCTATCGTTATAACCGGCCCCGCCTGCCATACCCAGTGGTTTCGTTTCCACTCTACCCCTGCACCAAAGTTGAGCGTGTTGATCAATTCAACTGGTCTGAAAATACGATAACTGGCTGCTTCAAATGTTCGAAACGGCTGGCGATAGGTAAACGTCACGAACTCATGCGTCTGAAGATTCAGCGTAGTGCCCACCGATGGCAGTAGGCTAAGCGTTTGGCTAACCGGAATCCGATAACCCATAGTGATAGGAATCAGCAGGCGTTCAGTATGGATTCCAATGTTAAGAATCTCGCTGCGCGGGTCAATACCACGGGCGTAGTCATGCCGAAAGTTCATTCGCTTTTTACGGTCGAAGTCCTCGTCGGTGAAGAATGTTCCGCCGGCAAACGAGGCCATGTTTAAACCAACGCCCAGCGATAGGCGGTTGCCAACCAGGAGTTCACCTAACACACCGCCACTCAGAACAGAACGCGTTACTTCAGCCCCGGCACCAACCCGGAAACCTAACACTATCGGACTAATTGGCTGACTTTCGGGTACAACTTGCCCACCAATTATAGCCGTCCGGGCAGGCCGTAAGGGCCTGGCTCGATTAGTCAGGGCTTTGCTCCAGTCAGTGGCCTCTATCGTTAGTGGCCGACTTGCTGTCAATTTATAACTCAATGCGGGCAGACCAGTTACTTCGGTAGAACCGGTTTGTGAAGAAGCGGCTTCATTTACTGATGTTGCAGGAGCGGACGATCCTGAAGTTGACCCATTGCTGGCCCTGACCGCTACGTCATTGGTGGCTGCAGTCGAGGAGCGTCTGTTTCTCTTTGATCTGTTACCCGCCGTCAGGCCCTTCGCTAACATGTCTGTTTTTGAGTCTAGGGAGCGGGTTGGGCGACTCGAAGGCTCAGCGCGGTTGCTCGTCTCATTGGAGACAGCATCTGTCTGGGTGTTTGTTGAGCCGGTTGAAACTGGCGATGTAACATCCGCTACGTCATTGCGCTGTTCCGGTGCCAATTGGTTGGTCCGGCGTTGTTGTGGCTGTACAGTGGCTAGTGACTGAACGCGCTCCGGTGCCGATCTGTCACCAGGCTGAATCTCGGGTGAGTTAGCCAACGGTTCCGTTGTCCGGCTCCGCGCAGAGCTGGCGGGCACGGGAACGTACCGAGTGACATAGACTGTATCGAGACGGCTAGCTGGTGCTGCGTTGCTGGCGGCTGAGGGGCTAAGTGGGCTGGTCATTGACTCAATACGCTGGGCCGATTGCCCTTCCGTCCGGGACGTAGTGGTACCGGGTTTGGTTGTTTCAGCAGGCGTTTGCCGCGGCTGTGTCGTTAGTTTTTGCCCGCTTAACTGGCCAACAGTCTGGCGGAGGTTTTTGATCTGTGCCTGCTGCCAGATGACAACACCCACCAGCACCGCCGTGCTGACGGCGGCCGCCAGTAGCCACGGCTGGGCCGACCAAACACTGCCTGCAACGGGCTGAAATCCCGCTGGTGAGCCAGTTGGGGGCGGAGTGGTATGCTGAAGCAGCGTAGACTGCATTCGTGCCCAGTCTTTCTCCTTAAAATCCGGCCGGATACTTTCCAGTTTCCGCCGGATACTATCGCTGAATGGGTCAGTTTCCATAGTGTCGGATTGGAGCGGCAGGCCCGCCTTGTGTGTGGAATGGATAAGCCTCTTTTATGAGTACCTGAAGCTTCTGACGGGCTCGGGCAAAGTTCGAGCGTACCGTCGCTTCGTTCTGTGCGAGTAACCCGGCAATTTCGTGCAGGCTGTAACCGTCCACGACATGCATCATAAACACGGTTCGGTACGTAGGGCTCAGTTGCTGAACCAGGGCCAGAATTTCATCGGCCGCCATTTGTTCCACTATACCATCGTTGAACGCCACCTGCTCATCTGCATCCAGGGAGCTGTGTTGATCGAACCGGCTGTTTCGTCGGTAATGGCTAATGGCTGTGTTGACAAGAATGGTCCTGAGCCAGGCTTTGAACGGTAAATTCTCATCATATTTGTCCAGGTTCTGAAAAGCTTTTAGAAAGCCTTCATTCAACACATCCTCCGCTTCTTCGGAGCTGGATGTGTAGCGCAAACAAATACTTTTCGC
>JAQBNX010000469.1 GCA_028288385.1 Spirosoma sp. | reverse complement strand
ACTGGTAAACGATTCCGAAAACTACCCCTGCGAGTATGATGAGATAAAGTATATTTTTATGCCCTCCCGGTAAGCTTCCAGAGCGTGAAGGCCGCTTTGATGAATCCAATCAAATCATTACGATCCGAATAAATACGGCAATCAATCCAATTTCCGAATGACACGGCAGGGATTTCCAGCCGCAAAGACATTGGCGGGAATGTCTTTCGTGACCACGCTACCCGCCCCAATCGTTGTATTGTCGCCGATAGTTACGCCGGGGCAAACGATGACTCCGCCACCCAGCCAGACGTTGTCGCCGATGGTGATGGGGGCGGCAAACTCCGGCCCTTTGACGCGCTCAGCTGCCATAACGGGATGGTAGGCTGCGTATAACTGCACGTTGGGAGCACACTGAAAATTGATGCCGATTGTAATCTGGGCGCAATCCAGAAAGATGCAGTTGAAGTTCAGAAACCCGTTTGCGCCGATACTGATATTTGATCCGTAATCGCAGTAAAACGGCGGCTGTATATTCAGGTTGGCGCCCATACGGCCCAGCAACTGACCCAGAATTGCCTGACGTTCCGGTTCAGCGTCGTAAGGCGTTCGATTAAACTCGGCGAACAATATCCGGGCTTTCGTTCGCATGCGTACTAAAGTTGCATCACTGGCGTCGTATAATTCGCCGGCCAGCATCTTTTCCAGTTCTGTTTTCAAATCGTTCGTGGTTTTGCACGTAAAAAGTAAAAGCCAAACAACATCAGATTGTTGGACTTTCGCCCAAAAGCGTCTGCGTTCGTAACGCTATCTGTCGTTTTATTCTGTTGTCCGCAACTGTACAAAAACTTGTCCACATTCGGACATTTTGCATTATCAAAAATAGCAACCTATTGACTATCAACTAGTTGTTATTATGGTACAACTTTTGGCGTACCATATGTATTCTTGACTATCTTAAACTATAATCGCCCATGTTCCGCAGTTACCTTAAAATTGCTTTCCGAAATCTCTGGAAAAACCGACTGTTCAGCACGTTGAACATTGTGGGCATGGGCGTGGGTATAGCCGCCGTAGGTCTGATGGTTTTGTATGTGTGGCATGAACTGAGCTACGACCGATTCAACGCCAATGCCAACCGGATTTTCCGGGTCGTGCAATATGCCCAATGGGCGGGCGGCAACCTGCAACTAGCGCCCACATCGGCCCCTTTTGCGGGTGCGTTGACAAACGATTACCCCGAAATAGAAAAGGCCGTTCGACTCTATCCCGAGGGCGGTGGAATGATTACCTACCGCGACAAAAAAATCGAAACTAACGATGTTATGTTCGCCGATCAATCGGTGTTCGATGTCTTTACGTTTCCCTTTCTGTACGGCGATCCAGCTACGGCGCTGGCTCAGCCCGAACGCATTGTGATCACTAAAACCCTCGCCGAAAAACTGTTTGGCGATGCGTCCAAAGCCGTCGGGCAACCGATTGAATTCAGCAATCATTTTGCCAATATCGTAACGGGAGTTATCGCCGATGTGCCAACGACTTCACACGTGCAATTCAGCGCCTTACGGTCGATGCCGACAAATTACACCAACGGCTGGCAGAGTTTTGATTTATACACCTACGTATTACTCAGTAAAGCCGCCGATGCCAAAGCCCTGGAAGCCAAATTAGTTGGCTTCTTCCCCACATACCTGACAACAGAAATGGGCAACGGCCTCACGTACCGAATGGAACTACAGCCGTTGCCGTCCATTCACCTCCACTCGCATCTGGACTATGAAGCCAGCGCCAATGGCAATAGCCAAACCGTTTACATTTTTGCGCTGGTTGCGGCTCTGATCCTGCTCATTGCGGGCATCAACTATGTAAACCTCTACACCGTCCGGTCGATAGGGCGTCTGCGCGAGGTGGGCGTTCGGAAAGCTATTGGCTCGCAACTGAGCCAACTCGTAGGGCAGTTCATTACCGAATCGGTGCTGATGGCGCTGCTGGCCAGCGTTGCTGGTATCGTATTCGCCAACATGGCCTTACCCCTGTTCAATAATCTGGCCGACAAGTCTTTATCATTAACGACCTATGGCCCCTGGCTAATGCTGGGCGTCGTGACCTTATTTGCTTTGTTGTTAGGTGCGGGGAGCGGGATCTATCCGGCTTTATTTTTATCAGGATTTCGAACTGTGGTGGCGCTTAAAGGGCAAACAAGTAGCAAGGTTGGTGGCATTGGATTTAGAAAGGCACTGGTAGTCTTTCAATTCGTGGCGGCTGTAGGACTGATTGCCTGTTCGTGGGTCATCTACCGGCAAATGGGTTATGTACTGCATAAAGATCTTGGTTTCAATAAGGACCAGGTCGTTACGTTTCATCTGGAAAGCGAAGCCGCGCGCAAACAAATTCAGGCGCTGAAAGAGGAATTACGAAAAAACCCATTTATCGAAGCGGTATCAGCCGCCAGCAACCCGATTGGCAATAATAATATCGGTACTAAGGGTATGAAATTCGAGCAGAATGGTGTAATGCCCGCCGGTTCGCAGGTGGTACAAAAATTCGCGGTCGATGACGACTACCTGAACACCCTGCAAATAAAGCTTCTGGAGGGGCGTAATTTCTCAGCCTCATCTCCCGGCGATGCGACGGGCGCCATATTAGTAAATGAAGCATTGGTAAAGAAAATGGGTTGGAAATCCCCCATCGGCAAGCGGGTCATATCGTATATCAGTATGGATAAAGCGCTTGAATTTCAGGTCGTTGGCGTGGTGAAGGATTTTCACACCTATTCTCTCCAGCACAAAATTGAACCACTGGTACTACAAATTCCGGCACCTGAAGACCAGGACAACCTGTATGTCCGCATCCGGCCCGGCGAAGTAAAAGAAGCGCTGGCGTATATCCAGACGGTTTACCAGAAGTTCGACCCATCGGCCAGCCTCAGTTTTCACTTTTTGGATGAGAACTTTTTCCAACAGTACAAAGCCGAACAAAAGCAGGGGCAATTGTTACTTTCCTTCACCATCCTGGCCGTCCTGATTGCCTGCCTGGGTCTGTTCGGACTGGCCGCATTGGCCGCCGAAGCCCGTACCAAAGAAATTGGCGTTCGTAAAGTACTGGGGGCATCGGTCGCCAGTATCGTAACCTTACTCTCGCAAGACTTCTTAAAGTTGGTCGTTATCGCGATTGTCATTGCCACGCCCCTGGCCTGGTATGCTATGAGTCAATGGTTGCAGAGCTTTGCCTACAAGGTTGACCTGGAGTGGTGGGTGTTTGCGCTGGCGGGTTTACTGGCGGTAGGTATTGCCCTGCTGACCGTAGGGGTACAAAGCGTGAAAGCTGCGCTGATGGATCCGGTGAAAAGCTTACGATCCGAATAACGTAGAGCCGCATAGTTGCGGCTCTACGTTATTCGGATGGTTTTTTCTATGAATACAAATTGCTGACGCGAATGAGCCGCAATTATGCGGCTCTACATGATCTAAAATTATGCTAAAAAGCTATTTCACCACTGCCCTCCGCGCCCTGAAGCGCAATTGGAATTATACGATAATCAACGTTGTCGGGCTAACGTTTGGCTTGGCCTGCTGTTTGCTGTTATTTCTGGCCATTCGGTATGAACTCAGCTACGACCGGCACCACGCCAACGCTGACCGGACTTATCGGCTCATTACGTTTAACAAAAAATCAACGGATGAGGGGCGAAATACGGGCGTTCCCCTTCCGGCTTTAGCGGCCCTGCGCAACGACTTCCCCGAGCTGAAACATCAACTGACCTTGGTCTACGAACTGTATGGGGCGTTGGTACGCGTCAATGACAAAAAATCGAGCAAGTTTCAGGAAGAAACCGGGGTGGTCACGTTTGTGGAACCGGAATTTTTCCGCGTGTTTGATTACCATTGGGACAAAGGAAATCCGGCAACGGCGGTAAAGAATCCAAATACCGTCGTGCTATCGGAGCGGGTGGCTCATAAGTATTTCGGGAATGCAGACCCCATCGGCAAATCCATTCGGATCGAGAACAAGATGGATTTCGTCGTGACCGGTGTTGTGCAAAATCCACCCGCCACGAGCAGTGTGCCGTTTGAGGTGCTGCTT
>JAQBNX010000468.1 GCA_028288385.1 Spirosoma sp. | reverse complement strand
GGTTTATAACTACGGAGCCAGCCTGGGAGTCCGGTATTCGGTTAGCCGGAACTGGGTCATTTCGGGGAATGCATCGCTGGCCCGGCTCGACCACACCGATCAGGGCGACGGTTTAGAGGAAGCCTTTAATACACCGATGTGGATAACCAATGTCGGTCTTGCCAATCCGGCCATCTGGCAGAACGTTGGCGTTTCGGTCAACTATAAATATCAGCAATCATTCCTGTGGCAGTCGTCGCTGGCAACGGGCATGGTTCCAGTCATCAATACGTTCGACGCACAGATCAGTTATGCCCTGGCTCGCCCCAATCGGGCTGCGGGTCCGTTACTCATCAAACTAGGCGGCACAAACCTCCTTAACCGGCCCTACACTACCTTCACGGCCGGCCCAAGCGTGGGAGGTTTTTACTACGCCACCGTTGTGCTGACAGTGCTG
This sequence comes from Spirosoma sp., assembly GCA_028288385.1. Taxonomy (GTDB): domain Bacteria; phylum Bacteroidota; class Bacteroidia; order Cytophagales; family Spirosomataceae; genus Spirosoma. The sequence goes on along the minus strand of JAQBNX010000468.1, from coordinate 4,768 downwards.
AAGTAAACGAATAAGAGTGGGTTACAAAACAGATTCGTATTGGAAATCCTGAGCGTAACAACCAAAATGATACTAAGAATTGAGGTCCTGACCGAAAAGAAGTTAGTTGGCAGACGTATTACCATGAGTTTAGCCCATGATCGAACAAGGGAATTGTGGCAAAGCTTTATGCCGATACGTAAACAGATTACCAATTCATTGACCACTGATTTATTCTCTTTGCAGGTGTATGACGAATCAGCAGACGCCAGCCGGATTACCCTGGAAACCACCTTTGTTAAGTGGGCGGCTGTCGAAGTGGCAGACTTTAATGCAGTTCCGGAAGCGATGGAAACCTACACGTTGTCAGGCGGATTATACGCCGTGTTCTTACACAAAGGGGCGGCAAGTACTGGGGCCGAAACCTTCCGCTCTATTTTCGGGACGTGGTTACCCGCTTCTGACTACGTCCTGGATCATAGAGCGCATTTTGAGTTGTTAGGCAAGAAGTATAAAAACGACGACCCTGCCTCGGAAGAGGAAATATGGGTACCAATAAAATTCAAAGCAGACTGTCAACCAAGGGCGTAACCTTACTGTATGAAGTATATGATTGAAACAGAACGGTTGAGGCTTCGGCAACTGACGGATGGCGATACCCCATTTATTCTTGAACTCCTGAATAGTCCGGGATGGCTGGAATTTATTGGTGACAGAAACGTCAGAACAGAAGAAGACGCTACTCGTTACCTCCGGCACGGGCCACTGAAAAGCTACGAAACCCACGGATTTGGGTTGTCGTTAGTTGAGTTAAAACCGGGTGAAACGCCAATTGGCATGTGCGGTTTATTGAAGCGGGATTACCTGGAGCATCCCGATATTGGCTACGCCTTAATACCAGAATTTATGGGGCAGGGATACGCATTTGAAATAGCCAGTGCCACAATAGCCTACGCAACCCAGACGCTGAACATCCCGATAGTGCTGGCGACTGTCCTGCCCACCAATGAAAAGTCGATACGGCTTTTAGAGAAGATTGGGCTGGCATTCCTCAGGACCATTACGGCCCCTCAGGATAGCACTGAACTGCTGCTGTATAGTAATCAAAAGGAGTAACCGGATTCTAACCACTAAAGAATGGGGCACACCTAGCGGTTTTTACACCAGTCTGGTATGCCCCATTCTTTACTTTATTGGCTATTTCTTTGCTGTGTACATGACACGCCAGACCTTACCCTTCACCGAGTCGGTGATGTAGAGTGAGCCATCTGGTCCCTGCGCCAGGCCCATTGGCCGGGCTTTGGCATCGCCGGGACTGGCCAACTCCAGTTTGCCTGCGTTAGCCGTATCGCCAGGTTTGGCCTGCTCGGCAACTCCGGCAAAATTCTCGGCAAACACCTCGTACTTACCCGACGGACGGCCGTCTTTACCAAACGGAATAAATGCGACGAAATAGCCACCCTGATTCAGCGGTGCGCGGTTCCACGAGCCATGGAAACACACAAAGGCACCATTTTTGTAACGGGCCGGGAATAGATTACCGGTATAAAACAGCAGGTCATTGGGTGCCCAGTGACCCGGAAACGCCATTATCGGTTTGTCTTTACCGGCACACCGGTCAACCTTGGTACCATCGCCCCCATATTCTGGTGCCAGAAATTTTTGGTTTGCATACTGATTATTGTAGCAATACGGCCAGCCAAAGTCCGACCCGTTCTTCACCATCAAAAACTCCTCAGAAGGTAATTCAGCACTTAGTGAATCGGTAAACACGCCACCCCAGTTGTTGAGGTTGTCGCGGCCATGTTGCAGGGCGTAGAGCGTATTGGTGGTCGTATTCCAGTCAAGAGCTACGGCGTTGCGAATACCGGTTGCGTACCGTTTTCCATCCGACTGGTGTTGATTCATTTTGTTGGCGTCAAACACCCAGATGCCGCCGTAACTTTCAAGCAATGGGCAGGGATCCTGCCCTTTTGAGCCTTTCTGCCGGTCTTTTTCCTGGCAGGCATTGGAGGGAGCGCCGAAGTTAACGTACAACTTGCCATCGGGCGAAAGAGCCAGCGACTTTCCCGCGTGCTGCCGCTGGAGCGTGAGGCCGGTTACAATCGTTTCGGGCTGGGTAGTTTCCATAACCTTGCCATTGGTCAGTTTATACCTAAACACCGCCGTGTCGGCCGATGCATAGAGATAGCCGTTGTAGATACCTGCGCCGGTACCGGTATACGTACCGAACGTAACGGTCTGGTCGGCACGGCCGTCACCATCTGTATCACTCAGTTGCACAATGCCTTTCCCATCTTTGAGCCGGTCGAGTTTTACGAACATCGTACCGGTTGCCGGGTCGATGGCAGCATGTCTGGCTTTGCCCAAGTTATCGGCGAAGACCAGGGCCCTGAATCCATTGACCAATTTAATACCTCCGTTGTCAGGATCAGGAGCAATAGGAACTGCCAAAACTCTACCAGTAGCATTTACAGATGCAGAGCGTTTGACTCTTTTCTCAGGCGAATCGTTTTCTGGCGAAACAAAACCAGCCATACATAGGGCGGCAGCGGTAGTGAGCAGAAAAAATGTCTTCATAAAGTGGGTCTGTATGTATATTTACAGGCGTTGAACGTTTCTTTTTAGGCGAAAGTTTTGGACTAAAGACAGGAAATGAATGGGGCTGCCCAGTTTCACTAAGTACAATCACCGGCATTTGCGCTTTCTTGCTTACTATGAATTCATTCTCTTTAGTTAGGAACCGCTGGGTGGCGGCTCTATTCCTGGGTGGGCTGCTGTCGGCCCCGCTCTTTGCCCAGTCAGATCTGCCGGTTCTGCCCTTAACGCAGGTGAACCGACCCGCCGGGTGGCAACTCGCCGGAGCGCTTTCTTCTAACCCCGACGGAACCCTGAAAACCACGACGGGCAATAACATACTGGTCGGTACGCGCGACCCGCTAACGTTAGCTAATCCTACCGACGACTTTCAAATGCGTTTTGAGATGCTCACGACGCCCAATACGACTATTTCGCTAATGCTGCCGACCGGGCAGGCTCTCTCTTTTGGCCAGACGCACGATATTGCCCGGCTACTGAAAGCTCCTGGCTTGTGGCAAACCGTCGAGTTCCTGTATAAAGTTGGCAAGACAAACAGCCCGGCTACACTGGAAAAGCTGGTAATCAACGGCGTAACGGTACGTGAAGGCCAGTTGCTGACGGGCAAGGCCGCTGGCCCGGTGGCCGTTCTGGCGACTGGAGGTACCGCAGCCATCCGAAACGTAGGGTACCGGGTTATGTCGCCCCGAACGGTTGCGCAGTGGAGCGGGCCCCTCAGCTATACCATCGTAGAGGGGCAATTCATTGGCAGCCGGGAGGAAGCCCAAAAGAAAAAAGTCTTGAAGCAGGATACGACTGCCCTGCTCAACTACGAAGTATCGTACGGACAGCCACGTCAGTACACCATCTTTTTTTCAGGGAAACTAAACGCGCTGCAAACCGGCGATTATCGGTTCGAACTCAACCGCGGGGGGCAGGGTGGCGTCTGGATAGACGGCAAAGAGGTTATTCCCATTGACCACCGCGAACTGGGCCAGCCAAGCATTGGCAATGCTAAGCTCACCGCCGGGCCACACGACGTACAGGTATTTTTTTCCCGGTCGTGGTTCAGGCCAGGGTTAGGGTTGTTCGTGTCGCAGGCCGGTACGCGTCCACAGCCGCTCCACGCGCTGTCGTCGTTGCCTGAGCCCGACCCTATTGGGGTCATCAGTGTTACGCCGGAGACAAAGTCAGAACTAATCCGCTCCTTTGTACAATTGCCGGGTGAGAAAACAAAACGAACGCACAGCCTTTCTGTTGGGTCGCCAACCGGAATTCACTACACAGTAGACTTAGATCAGATGGCTCTCCTGCAGGCCTGGAAAGGCGATTTTGCTAATGTAACGGAGATGTGGTATGAGCGGGGAGAACCCCAACTGCTGGAACCAATGGGCGCCAAGGTCCGTCTGCCTGTTCAAACACCCCTGATGGTGTTAGCCAATGAAACCACAGAGTGGCCCGACAGCGTCGGCGAAAATGTGCTACGTTATAAAGGCCTAACGGTAGATAAGCAGGGGGCGCCTACCATCAACTATGAACTGGCCGGGCTAGCCGTTACTGACGCCATCCGACCGGAAGGTGATGCGCTCGTACGTACCCTGTCATTAACCGGGTCGTCGAGTGGAGTACCTTACTGCCGAATCGCAGCCGGGTCGTCGCTGGAAGAAGTGGGCAAGGGCACCTATGCCGTTAACGACCGTAGCTATTACGTCCGTTTCGACCCAAAAGCAAAGGTCAAGGTGCGGCAGAGCAAGGGCAAACAGGAATTGCTGTTACCCGTCACTATGAAAAACGGAGCGGGCTCGGTGCAGTACTCCATTGTACTGTAACGAGACCCAAAAAGATCAGCCATCAGGGCTTCTAAACGAGGGGAACTGGTTTGCGTCTGCTTCTTTCATGATCATAACCAGCCTTAGTGACTAAACCTGATAAATTATGATTCCCTCCGGTCCTATGCTACGCTGGTCCGACTTCGAAAAAGTTGATATTCGCACGGGGACTGTTTTGTCGGCTGAGTCCTTCCCGAAAGCCCGAAAACCGGCGTATAAACTCACGATTGACTTTGGTGAGCTAGGCATCAGGCAGTCTTCGGCCCAATTAACAAAACTGTATGAGGCAGATGATTTGAATGGTAAACAAGTGGTGGCGGTGGTAAACTTGTCGCCTAAACAAATTGCAACTTTTATGAGTGAATGCATGATTTTGGGTGCGG
>JAQBNX010000443.1 GCA_028288385.1 Spirosoma sp. | reverse complement strand
TAGCCGGCTTTAATGGATCGCCCCTCTCCCACCGACCAGCGGACCGCCAGTCGGGGTTCCAGCCCACATGCCGACTGAAAGATCCGGCCAGGGCCGTAGGTCCTCACCGACCCGACCGACTCATCCTGGCGTGGCAGACCTTCCTGATAGGTTCGCACCGTGGCCGCCCCCCGGTTGAGCAGTTCTGAATAGCGAAGTCCAGCCAGCACCGCCACTGCTGGATTCAGTTTCCACTCATCCTGCACGTAGGCTGCCAGTTCGTAGGCCTGCTCTCGATCCAAATCAACCGGCAAGACGTTGGATCGCGGGCCTGGTATCCGGCTATTGGGCTGCAGTAAATAATCGATCATGCTGACCCCTGCCTGCCACTGGTGCGTTTCATTGGGCGTAAAGGTCAGGTCGGATTTGATTTGCCGGTGCCAGACACCCGACTGCAATCGGAAAGCATTGGCCGAATCAGCCACCGACAGGTTGGCCTGGTAGCGACTCAGGATTAGTGACGTAGCCAGATTGACCCGGCGACCCACGAAGTAATTCCAGCGCAGGGCCCCGTTGATAGTCTGGTAGTTGAACCGGGTCGATGACGCGTTGATTTCCTGTCCCGACAAGGAATCAGATGGCAGTTTAAACACATCCGTGCTGACGTAACCGGTTAGCGTGATGGTATGCTTTTCGGAAGGCTGGTATTTGAGCTTGGTAGTCAGGTCATAGAAATTGGCTTTCGTGCCCGTGAGGCCGGGTGGAGCCAGTTTGAACAGAAAATCGTTGAACGATACCCGCGTTGCCGCCAGAAATGACAGTTTGTTTTTAATGAGGGGGCCTTCGACACCCAATCGACTTGAAATTAGACCAATACCTCCATTTACACTCCATTTTTCGGCATCCGGCTCCTTAATTTTAACATCCAGTACGGACGACGCCCGGCCGCCGTAAGCAGCCACTACGCCCCCCCGGTTCAGTGTTACGTCGCGCACTACGTCGGGATTGAACACCGAGAAAAAGCCCATCAGGTGGCTTGAATTAAAAACCGGTGCATCATCGAACAAAATCAGGTTCTGGTCGGCACTGCCCCCCCGCACGTTGAAGCCCGGTGCGCCCTCACCCACCGTAGTGACTCCCGGCAGCAGTAACAAACTCCGCACGACATCGACCTCACCCATCAACGGCGGAATGCGCCGGATGCTCCGGATGGTCAACTGCGATACACCCATTTCCACCTTGCGGGTGTTGCGGTCGGGCGTTTCACTCGTCACCACTACTTCCTGGAGATCTTTTGTATCGTCGTCGAGCAGGATTTCACGAAACAAGAGTTTCTGCAGTGAGATGGTATCCAACCGGGGCCGATAGCCTACGTGCGTAAATTTCAGGACGTAATCGCCGGGTGGCATGGTCACGACGTAGAAACCATCTTTGGCCGTTACGTACCCCTTCGACACATTCATCACCACGATGTTAACACCCTGAATGGGCTGCCCCGTTTTGGCATCGCGCACGTAGCCCGTTGCCGAAAACGTCTGACGAGCCCCAGCCGGTCCCCGGTCGGTGGACGTACTTTTTTGTTGAGCCCTGGCCCCACTGAACAAACAAATTGACAAAATAAGGAGAAGTTGAAAGCGCATAGGCAGTAATCAGAAGAAAAAGCAATGCAAATAAGTACGCCAGTGAGTGTCAGCGTATTCATGAATACGCAAGGTACGCACAGGAAGCAGAATCAGGCCATAGGCAACCTATAATCAACGAAAAGGCCTCCACCACTTATTTCTTCCCAATCTGTGCCCGGCGGTTCTCAAAGTAGTTAGCCATCTGCTGGACCGTCAACGTATTGAACGTCATCTTTTTGGTTAAACCGCCTTTTCGTCCAATCGCAACGCCATAGTGCATGTCTAACAGTCCGGCAAAGCTATGTGCGTCGGGGTTGATGCTCAGCATCACGCCCTGCTGCATGGCATAGTCAATCCAGCGCCAGTCGATATCGAGCCGATATGGGCTGGCATTAATTTCAATCACTACGTTATGCTCGGCGCAGGCATCGATAATAACTTTGTGGTCTATGGGATAGCCCTCGCGCGCCAGCAGCAGCCTCCCCGTTGGATGTCCCAGTATGGTGGTATAAGGATTTTCAATGGCTCGCAGCAGCCGCGTGGTGGCTTTTTCCAGCGACATGTTTAGCGTTTGGTGTACGCTCGCCACCACGTAATCGAAGGTGGCTAACGTAGCATTATCGTAGTCCAAAGATCCGTCGCCCAAGATGTCCGACTCAATTCCTTTAAAAATCCGGAAGTCTGCTCCGTATCCCGCATTCAACTGATCAATTTCCAGCTGCTGCTGCCGAACGCGCTCAGCGTCGAGGCCACCGGCATAAGACGCCGTTTTAGAGTGGTCGGCGATACCAAAATACGTCAGACCCAGCTCCCGGCAGTAGTTGGCCATTTCAGCCACAGACTGCTTGCCATCGGACCAGGTGCTGTGGTTGTGGAGGGTTCCCCGCAGGTCGTCCCAGGTCACGAGTTCGTCGGTCCGGTGGCGGGCAGCCCAGCGAAATGCGAAGTCGTCTTCCCTCATTTCGGGAACGACATATGGCAAACCGGCCCGCTCATAAATAGCCGTCTCGGAGGCATCGCGACCGGTATAAGCTGCCTGCAACAACGACACGCCCCCTGCCCCAACCTGTTGCAGATGCGGCTCGGCCGCCGTTTGGATAAACAACTGCCGGTCCATCTGCTCAGCCGGATACAAGAGCAGTTCGACCGCTACGTCAAAACCCTCCAGGTGCCCCCGCCAGGCAAAAGGTGATGATTCGGGCTTGTTGTGGGTTAAATTAGGCAGGCTATTCAACGTCAGCATGGCCGACACGGGGTCATTGGTTTCCACGAGCAATTGCACCCTATCTACCTCCTGCGCTTTTCGGCGTACCTGCCCGCTTATCTCCACCCGGTTAAAGTGCTTCGTTAGTTCGTCATGCAGCATGGTGGCCATCATGGCTGCTTTATCCATGCGCACTTTCCCGCTTTGCTCTTGCAAATACTCCAGTGCCGCCAGAATCTTGTCCTGCGTACCTGTCCCGAATCCTTTTATTTTGGCTAACTGGCCCGTTTCGCAGGCCTGCTGCAGGTCGGTCAGGTTAGTAATGCCCAGCTCGCGCCACAGTGTTCCAATTTTTTTGACGCCCAGCCCCTTAATGCGGAACATGTCCATTACGCCCGATGGTGTTTGTGTCAGCAACTCGTCTAGTTCGGTCAGGCGGCCGGTTTCGGCAATTTCACGGATTTTTTGGGCGACTGATTTCCCAACACCCGGTAGTTTTACCAGTTCCTCAACGGGCAGGTTAGCAAGGTCAGCGGTGGATTTATCGAGATTAAACGCAGCGGAAGTGATGGTCCTCGTTCGGAAGGCATCGTGTTCATGGAGTTCCATTAACCGGCCGGTTAGTTCGAGCAGGTCAACGATTTCAGAATTGGTCATTGCGGAGATAACAGTTACTTCGCAAATTAGGCAATTGGCCCCAAAGGTGACGCAGCCCTACTGAAGTATTGGACTAGCGGTACACCACGTCGGTTAAATAATAGGATGGAAAAGCCAAAATAGGGCAAAGTAACAAATCCAAACAGCCCGGTTAGGGTAACCATTTATACGGCCACCGGCGCTTTGATAGCTGGATGCGGATGGTAGTTTTCGAGCGTGAAGTCGTCATACGTGAAATCGAAAACTGAACGCACGGCCGGGTTAAGCCGCATCGTCGGTAGGGGCCGAATGTCGCGGGCAAGCTGCGTTTCTACCTGCTCAAGGTGGTTCAGGTATAGGTGCGTATCGCCCCCGGTCCAGACAAACTCGTGCGCTACGTAGCCACACTCCTGCGCAATCATCATGGTCAGGAGCGCATACGACGCAATATTGAAGGGCACACCCAGAAACACGTCGGCGCTACGTTGATAGAGCTGACACGACAGTTTACCGTCGGCTACGTAAAACTGCATCAGTAAATGACAGGGGGGCAGAGCCATGTGGGGCACATCGGCCGGGTTCCAGGCCGAAATGATCATCCGGCGCGAATCGGGCGTGGTCTTAAGCTGGTGCAGGACGTCGCTCAACTGATCAATGGTGCTGCCGTCCGGCGCCTGCCAGTTTCGCCACTGCTTGCCATAGACGGGTCCGAGATCGCCATTCTCATCGGCCCATTCGTTCCAAATACTAACGCCGTTGTCGGTCAGGTATTTAATATTCGTATCGCCTTTAACAAACCACAACAACTCGTGAATAATCGACTTCGTATGAACCTTTTTGGTTGTTAGCAATGGAAACCCTTCCTCTAAATTGAATCGCATCTGATGGCCAAATACACTGATAGTGCCGGTGCCGGTACGGTCGGTTTTGCGGGTGCCATTGGCCAGAATATGACGCAGGAGGTCGTGGTACTGTTGCATGGATTCGTTGTAAGTCAGGTCAAAAGTCGCAAGTCAAGAGCCAGAAGTCAAACAAGGAGACAAAAAATAAGCCCTACTTATAAGGAAGAAGCAGGGCTGAGCAGACAGTTGACTGCTATTTATTCTATAACAAAGGAGTACGTAATGTCGGCCGTGGGTCGGAACTGCGCCGTAGCCGAGCAGTACTTGTCCATGGACAGGTCAATGGCGCGTTTGACCCGTCCTTCGTCCAGTGCCCCTTTGAGTGAATACTTAATATGAATTTTTTCGAACGGTGCGGGTGTAGCTCCCTTTTGACGCAACCCCTCAACGGTCATTTTAAATTCTTCGATCAGCTGCTTTTGCTTCTGTAAAATCAGAATTACGTCAATGGCTGAGCAGCCCGCCAGGCCCATCAGCAGCATCTCCATGGGCCGGGCGCCGGCGTTATGGCCGCCAATATCCGTGGCTGCGTCGATATGCTGGGCTACGCCCGAGAGGCCAACTGCCTCAAAATGGAAGGCGTCGTCGACGCGCACGAGTTCGACCTTCATGGTTTTGAATTCTGGAACCGTGTCAACCTGTTGTGAATCAAGCATCGTCTTTTTTGCGTTTATACCTAATAGTTCGTAGTTTCACCACCAGAGCAGCCCTGCATTACGGCGGTCTGACAAGGCGTACCAACCGCCGGTCTCCCGGCTGGATTGCCGATACGTCGGGTTGTTTAGAAC
>JAQBNX010000417.1 GCA_028288385.1 Spirosoma sp. | reverse complement strand
ACTGGTAGGTTATTTCCAATGACTGGCTTAACGCCGTTCATTCTATTTTCTGAGACCTATTAACGACTTATTGGTTTGAGCGCTTTGACTATCCTATGTCCCACATCGGAATAATGGTGAGTAACTGGCCGAAAGCAACTACCTGATTGGCGCTATTTCGGGCTGGAAACAGTTTGGGTAAATGACTATCCAACAGGCCAGGCTGAGAAACACGTTTTCGTTAAAAAGGAACGTAACTAACGGTACTCTCACGGCTGTTTTCGCAAATCCAGATTATGGAACAGAAACAGGCGGGCAACGTGGTTATTGACGAACACATTACCAGCGGCTTGTTGCTGAAATAAGTTCATGTAACCCGCCTGCGCCGTGAATGATTTACTAAACGGATATGAAAAGCCAACAAAGAACCGGTTTTGATCAAAGTAATTATAGGTGATTTGCTTCCCCAGATTGACGAACGTTTCGTTCTGAAGGACAAAATTCGGTACACCAGGCTGAATGGTTTCGCCCTTTAGTGGTATTTGCAGCATAATATTATAGCGTAGTCGCCAGTTGAAGCCGTAACCGTCGGCCAACTGGTCGCCTGTGACCCGGTGATTAAACCGCTGCTCGGACCTGACCCACTGCGTCAGGTTAAGTCGCCCGGAACGGGATGACCACCAAACTTGCTGCCACGGACGATGTTCGGGACGTACGATACCACTGGGTGCTAGGTAAGACCCTACGTAGGCATAACCAGCCGTAAGCCTGACATTATCTGTCACGTAATACGTTAGCCCAGCCCTATAAAGTGTCTGATTCCAACGGGCAAGAAAGTCGGTCCGCCGAAGATGAACCTCTCCCCAAAAACCCCATTTTGTACTAAACCGGGTCTGATTAAGGTAGCCCAGCCAGGCCTGCTCCTGCTGCTGCACGGTTTTGATGGTTTGCCCAAGGATGGACTGGCTGATTAAGGCAAAAAAGAGAAACGGTACTGTTTTCCTCATAAATGAATTGGTAAGGGTGAAATTGACTTTTTTGGTGATGCACTGTTGCTGAAAAAAGAAAAACATAAATAATGTCTAATTGCTAATGGATAAATTTGGATGTGGCGGCAAGATAGCATTTTCTTTGTAATGCCTACTAAATCAATAGATTATAAGTACTAATAGTCTATCTGGAATAGGGAGTAATAAAATCACTACAATAGAATTGCAAAAGAAGACATGAAACAGTATTTATTGCCAGTAATACCAGTTCTCATTTCACTCATTTTTGTGCTCCCTGTCCGGGCGCAGGACGAGATAGTTCTGCTTTCGGGACGGGTTGATGATAACGAGACCCATCAGCCAATACCGGGTGCGGGTGTGCTTATTAAAAACAGCGTGGCCGGAACCATTACAAATGGGGAGGGTGAGTTTACGCTCAAAACCAAAGTCAAATTTCCGTTTACGCTGGTGTTTCAGGTACTGGGCTACGCGCCAAAAGAACTGACTGTTGAGCGTCCCGGCGATCGGCTCTCCGTATCACTCACTACACAGGCCATTCTGGGCAAAGAAGTGGTCGTAACAGCCTCCCGCGTGGCCGAAGACATCCTGAAGTCGCCGGTAGCCATTGAAAAACTAAACCTTCGAGTCCTGAAAGAAAGCCCCGCACCTAGTTTTTATGATGCACTGGAGAACGTAAAAGGCGTGCAGATGACAACCTCCAGCCTGACATTCAAAGTCCCTAACACCCGAGGCTTCAACATCCCCAATAACTTCCGGTTCATGCAGTTGGTAGACGGGGTCGATATGCAGGCTGCTACGTTAGGTGTACCACTCGGTAATGCCATTGGCCCAACAGAATTAGATATTGAGAGCGTCGAGATTACTCCCGGGGCGGCATCGGCCCTGTATGGCATGAACGCCATCAACGGATTGGCCAACCTGATGACCAAGAGTCCGTTTCAGTACCAGGGCATCAGCATCTACCAGAAAACAGGTGTCAACCACGTCGATGGCATCGACCGAAATCCATCGGTGCTGACCGAGTCGGCCGTGCGCATTGCAAAGGCTTTCGGTAATCGGTTTGCGTTTAAATTGAACTTCAGTTATATGCAGGGCACCGACTGGCTGGCCAATACGCAAACCGACCAGAATCCTCAGAACCTTACATCCGCTAATCCCCGCTTTCCCGAACTGTCGGGTGCCAACAACCCAGCGGCCGATTTATGGAATCGCTATGGCGACGACGGCAGTTCGCGTTCAGCCATCGCCATTCAGTACAAAGGGAAAACGGAAACGTTTAACATCAGCCGGACAGGGTATTACGAAAAAGACCTCGTCAGCCCAACGGTTCGCAACCTGAAATTCGACGGAGGGCTATACTACAAGCTCAATGACCGGGTTGAGTTGTCTTACGGCTATCGCTACGGTTTGATGGACGGGATTTTCCAGCGCGGCAACAAGATTCAGCTAAAGGACGTAACGGTGCAGAACCACAAACTGGAACTGCGTGGGGCCGATTTTGTGGCGCGGGCATATACATTGATCGAAAACACGGGCCATTCATACAACCTGAATCCGCTGGCCTATAACCTCGACCTTGCCAATGGCTCCAATAGTGTGTGGGCCGGTAAATTTCAGAAAGAACTCCAGACGGAGGTAAACAATGGTGTCGACCTGGCTACGGCTATGGTCCAGGCCCGCACCGTAGCCGACCAGGGGCGCGTACTGCCCGGAACGGAACGGTTCAATACGCTGAAAAACACGATTATTGGGGTTAATAACTGGGACATTGCGGTCAATGTGCCGGGTGCACCGGCTACAGGCGGTGCGGCACTTTGGCAGCGCAGCAATACGTACCATGCCGACGTTCAGTGGAATCTGCGCCGATTTATTTCCTTTGCCGACGTATTGGTAGGGGCAGACTACCGCCGGTATGAAGTAATTCCGGATGGCAACAACTTCGTTGACTTCTCCAAACCCATCGACTCGCGCACGACGCCAGGCGGCAAAAACCAGATTTACACGAAGTATGGCGCATTCGTATCGGCCACGAAAACCTTTTTTCAGGAAAAATTAAAAGCATCGGCTTCACTTCGGGTGGATAACAACCCTGAGTTTTCGCCAAAAGTGAACCCACGTCTGGCGCTCGTATACACAGCCGCCGAGAAGCACAACTTCCGCTTTACGTACCAGAATGGTTTCCGGTTTCCATCCCTGTTTGAGGCCCTGTCATACGTCAACAACGCGGGTGTCCGTCGCGTGGGTGGACTGGCTCGGGTGAATGAGGGGCTCGGCTATCTGGAAAACTCCTATACGCTGGCATCGCTTAACAACTTTACGTCGGCAGTCAATACCGACGTAGCGGCTGGCCTTACGCGTCCGAACGCAGCCCTGAAAAATCGAGGACAATTAGTGGTTGCTAATTTGCCCTCGGAGCAGCCAGAGCATATCAACTCACTGGAGGTAGGGTATAAAAGTGTCCTGGCGAATAACAAGGTAGCGATTGATGTAGATGCGTACTATAACACCTATCAGAACTTTCTCGGGCAGGTAGAGGTGGCCGTGCCAACGAGTGACGTGGTCGGTACGGATGCTGCGGTTCTCGATATGCTCAGCCGGACTAAACAGGTACGGTACCGGGTATATGCCAACGCAAAAAACACGTATCATAGTTACGGTACGTCGCTGGGTCTGACGTATAACTTTTATCAAAAGTTTGTTTTGTCGGGTAATGCCAATTTTAATAACCTGGTAGCAAACGAAAATCCTGATGTGTTTGTGACGGGTTTTAATACGCCGAAGTACGTAACGAACGTTAGCGTTGGAAACCGGGAGCTTGTTAAAAGCGCGGGTGGGTCTACAGTCGGTTTTAACGTAGTATGGCGGTGGCAAGATAGTTTTCTATGGCAGAGCCCACTCGCTAATGGCATTGTACCGGCTTACCAGACCGTGGATGCACAAATCACGGGCAAACTGCCTAAACCAAGCCTGACCCTAAAACTGGGCGCCGCCAATGTGTTCAATAATCGGTATATTCAATACGCAGCCGGGCCATCCATTGGCGGCTTATACTACGTAGCCCTCACCTATGACATAACGCGGTTTTGACATTAAATGACCCGCTTGGGTTGTTGGAACGGTTATTGTAGCCAAAAACGACAAGGTCGAAAAACAGTAGGGGGCTGTTTTTCGACCTTGTCGTGAATTTTAGTAACCTTTGTATTAGCAGATTGCTAAATGCTTTTCCAACGACTAAAGACCAGGAACAACCGTATGAGACCGTATTTTTTTAATCTGTTACTCATCCTGCTGCCGTCCGGAATGGTTTTGGCGCAGGTCACTCCGCCCGGAGCCGTTTATCCCGGCAGGGGCCAGCGGAGCACCAGTACCAGTGCACCGGTCATAACCATCGCCGGTGTGGTTACGGATGAGAAAGACCAGCCGCTGGCGGGTGTAACCCTGATTGTTCGGGGTACCAATACCGGCACTATTACCCAGGCCAACGGTCGTTTCTCACTGACAACGAATGAGTCCTTGCCGCTTACGGTCAGTGCATCTTTCATTGGCTACCGGCGACAGGATGTGGTGGCCAGAGGAAATAATTTTCGGGCGCTGAGCATAAAAATGGTGGAAGAGGCCATCATGGCCGATGAAGTAGTTGTGTCGGCGAGTCGTGTGCCCGAAGACATTCAGAAAGCGGCCGTAACGGTCGAAAAACTTGGTGCCCGCCAGTTTCAGCAGTCGCCGGCCGCCAGCCCGTTCGATGCGCTGCAGAACGTAAAAGGTGTGGATTTGCTAACGCAGAGCCTGACGTTCAAATCGGTGAACTTACGCGGTTTCGGCGCCAACAATAACAATCGTTTTTTGCAACTGACCGATGGCATGGACAATCGTTCGCCGGGGCTGGGTTTTGGCTTTGGCAACGTAGCGGGCATCTCGGATTTGGATGTCGAAAGCATTGAACTGATTCCGGGGGCATCGTCGGCGCTCTACGGTCCCGACGCCCTGCAGGGGCTGATGCTGACGACCAGCAAGAACCCGTTTATATACCAGGGGCTGAGTGCCCAGGTGAAGGTAGGGGCCAACAACTTCGGGAAAGATAACTTTGGGCCCAAGGGCTACGCCGATCTGGCCATTCGGTATGCCAAACAACTGGGTACGCGCTTTGCGGTCAAGGCCAGCTTTCAGCGGCTCACCGGCACCGACTTCATTGCCGATGATTACAGCGACCGTTCGACCCGCGCCCGCGCCGGGTTCTTTTCGACTGACCCCAGCCGGGGTGGTGTTGCAACCGGCGTTGGTTACGTACCGGTGAGTGATCCCAATACCAATTTTGAGTATGACGGGGTAAACATTTATGGCGATGACATCAATGCGGGTGGAGCGTTCAAATTCCCTAGTAATTATGCAAACACCCTGTTGCGGAATAAATTACTGACGCGCACCGGCTATACGGAACTGGAGGTGCTGGGTACCAACGGAAAAGTATTTAACAACCGCGCCAACGTATCCCTGCATTATAAAGTAGGACGTAACGTGGAAGCGTCAGTTGGGTGGTACTATGGCAACGGCAACTTCATCCGCACGGCGGGATTCCGCGAGTATTTTCCCGATTACAAACGCAACCAGTTTAAAGCCGAGCTGCGGGGCGATAATTTCTTTGTACGGGCCTACACCACGCAGCAGAACGCCGAAGGCTGGAATATTGGCCAAACGGCCACGGCCATCAACAATGCCTGGAAGCCCCTGAACCAGTGGGCTACAGAATTTGGGCAGATATACGTCGAAAATAAAGTGCGCATCAACGAGGCAAGGCTGGTGGCTGACCGGGGACGGTTCCTGCCGGGCTCGGCTAATTTCGACCGGGTGCGCGACCTGTTTGCCAATACGTTCAACACTGATTCTGTACCGGGCTACAATGCCAAAGGCCTCCGTTTTCGCGATAACTCATCCCTGTATCATTACGAGGGAATGTATAACCTGACCAAGCTGCTGGACAATACCGTGGAGGTAATTGTGGGGGGCAGCTTCCGGCATTACGCCCTTAACACAGGGGGCACCGCCATTACCCTGAAGGCTGACGGGTCTGAATACACCATCAACGAGTATGGAGCTTATGCCCAGGCAAGCAAAGAACTCAGGCTCGCTCAAGAGGTAACGGTGAAACCCACGGTAGCCATCAGGTATGATAAAAACGAGTATTTCAAAGGTGGGTTCACGCCAAGAGCGTCGACGGTGGTGAGCATTGGCCCACACAACTTTCGGGGATCGTGGCAGAGTGCCTTTCGTAATCCTTCGCCGGGGCAGTTGTTTGCCGTGCCGGCTGCCGGGCGTGGGGGTGAGGTGGGCGGATCTCGTCTGGCATCTGAATCGGCGGGCCTGTTTACGAACCCAGCCTATCTGGACTCCGACGTGAACGATTTTACGGCCGGACGTATCACCCAGGCTCAGTTACGAAGTCGTGCCTATGACCCAACGGCGTTTACGACGGAGAAAATCAAGACGTGGGAAGTGGGCTATAAAACGCTCATTGACAACACGTTCTATGTCGACGCATTTTACTTCCATAGCAAGTATACCGACTTTATTGCGGCTCAGAGTTTTTATCAGCCAACCAACGGGCAGATTAGCGATTTTGCTTCCAATGCATACCGTACGCTGCAAGTCAATTTTAACAACTTCAACGAGATTTTCGTAGATGGCTACGGCGTGAGCGCTGAATATGGTCTGGGCCGGGGCTTTACGGTTAGTGGTAATTATGCCCACCAGGTGGGCACCGTTACCCTGCGCGACGCCCAGGGCAACATACGTAATGACCTGTCGGGTATTCCCGTGGTTAAACGCAGAATGAGCAACCCAGAGGTTTCTCAATTGGGCCGCAACTTCTTTATCTCACCCGAGAACCGCTACAACCTGAGTCTGAGCAACGCACGAATTACCAATCGGTTGGGCGGTACCGTTACGTACCGCTGGACCGATAAGATGTGGGTTGAGCAGGGCACTACGGCGGGCGATGTGTGGCT
>JAQBNX010000405.1 GCA_028288385.1 Spirosoma sp. | reverse complement strand
GTAACTGGTACGTATAACTGCATCAGCAACCGTTGCTCAATAATGGCCACGGAAAACAACATCACCAGAATAACGATCAGGGCAATTCCAATCTGCTCATTGTTGAACAATGGACTCCAGACGGCATTGCAGAGGGTATTTAGGATCACCCACCATCCCACTGACCGAAAACGCTGATTAGTGCGCTGCGAGGGTAGCGCCTGATAAACGGCAAAGGCCAGCAGCCCCAGAAAGATTAACCCCCAAATGGCAAAAGCATAGCCTGCCGGAGTTATCAGCGTATGGTATTTATTGGATATGTCTCCGTTTGTTAGCCCACCAAACACGCGGGCATTGGAGAGATAATTCATGACAATCATCGTGACAACGCTGAACACGACGAGAAACTGGCGAAGCTTGTCGTTATGCATGAAGCAAAAAAGTGTTGGTGTTTCTCAACAACCAACCCTTTTGTATAGTGTTTTTCTAAGACGAAAGAACCTGACTTACAACTCAAGAATTTTTATTTCCGTCCGGCGATTACGCTGATGCTCTTCCTCGGTTTTCGCGTTTTTAACGACTAGCTGCGTTTCGCCGTAGCCTTTGGCCACTAACCGGTCGGCCGAGATTCCCTGCGACACGATATAATCGACGGCTGCTTTGGCGCGGTTCTGCGACAGGCGCATGTTATAAGCGTCCGGAGCCCGAACATCAGTATGAGAACTCAATTCGAGTTTGAGCGTTGGATTGTCTTTCAAAATGGTGACGATCTTATCAAGCTCGGGGGCAGCATCGGCCCGAATATTGTATTTGTCCAGGTCGTAGTAAATGTTCTCCAGCACAAACGTCTTGTTCAACTGGGACTTATCGAGCAGGATGGGCACGTAGAACGTAGTGTCCGTTTGCGACTTAGTCAGGAAAATGGCTGGAATACTTTTTCCCTGCATCGTAAAAGCCTCCCGGCGTGTGAGGTAACCCCGGCGCTCGGCCAGGATGGTATAATCCTTGCCTTCCTGTAAGGGATACTTACCGAACGTGCCGCCTTCACCAGTCATTACTTCGGCAATGGGCTGGCCGGTTGCGTCGTCTAAAATTCGCACCCGGGCCGAATCGAGTGGCACCACCGGCGACTCATTAACCGACACTGTGCCGGCAATAAAATACCTGACCGTTTTGGGGGCTCCTGGTGTGTTCTGGGCTATCGTCGTGGTATCGCGGGCTGGACCTTCCTGGAAAAAGTAAATGTCATCATCTCCTTTACCACCGCCCCTGTTCGAGGACAGAAATCCTTTCGTTGCATCCGTGTAGATCAAGCCAAAATCATCAGCAGGTGAGTTGATTGGCTGCCCCATGTTCTCCACCCGCGTAACGCCCCCCGAGCGCGTAGCCACAAACACATCCAGTTTGCCCAGGCCGGGGTGTCCATCCGATGAGAAATAAAGTTTGGCATTCGGCGCTACGTAGGGAAACATCTCATCGCCGGGCGTGTTGATGTCGCGTCCCATATTAACCGGGCGGCTAAAGCGCCCAGACGCGTCAATGCTGGTTCGGTAAAGGTCAATACCCCCCACACCGCCCGCTCGGTTGGAAGCAAAATAAAGGGTTTTTCCATCAGCCGAAAAAGCCGGTGATCCATCCCAGGCCAGTGAGTCACTGATGGGCAAGCGTGCGGGCTGGCTCCATACGTTGCCCTCGCTCAGGCGGCTGATGTATAGATCCACATCGAGTCCGCCTTTGCGCTTGCCGTTGTTGCCACGCGCCAGAATCATTGTCTTGCCATCTTTAGAGAACGCCGGGGTCCCTTCGTTCACATCACCCTGAAATACATTGGTGCTAAACGGCTCTGGTGCGGGCAAGGTGCCGGTTTCGTCGGGTTTCTGGTCGGGCAACGCATTGCTGAGTTTGGTCTTATACAAACCCAGCATGGGCAGACCATTGTTCTTGTAAACCTGCTCCTTGCGCGAGGCCGTAAAAACCAACTCTTCACCGCGCACAACAGGCGCAAACTCAGACCCCGCCGAGTTGAGGTTGCCTATATTTCGAAGGTTAATGAGCGATTTGTTTTTGGCGATAATGTCGATGGCTTTCAGCGTTTCTATTTCACGCCGGGCTTTGTCCAGCACGGGCTTGGCCGTCGTTTTAGGAGCACTCGCTACGTACTGTTGCAACTGATCCAGCGCTCCGGCATAATTTCCCTGCGATTTTAAGGCATAGGCATAATTAAACCGGGCATCGGGTTCGGTTGTATTGGCTTCGAGTGCTTTTTGGTAAAACGGCACCGCTTCGCCAAACCGGTTGGAGAGTCGATACGATTCGGCCATGTAGTAGTTCAGGCGGGCCGGGTCGAGCTGGCCTTTGGCTTTTTGGAACTGAGCCAGGGCCAGATTGTACTCCCCGGCATCAAAGTGGCGAATGCCTTTTTTGTACGCCTGCATCGACGGGTTGCAGCCCGTTACGCCGACAGCTATCAAAAACGCCACCAGCAGCGCAGACAACGTATTAATTTTCATAAGGTCAACCAGCAAAATTGGCTTGTCCGCCAATATAAACACATTCCTGGCGGGACTTACTTTTAACGATTACAAATGGTTTTTATTGAGGAGGCTTCTGTATCAACACCAGACAGAAATGCCCCAACTTATACGGCCGGGGCATTTCTGTCTGGTGTTGCTAGTACAACGCTTTATGCTTCCTGTTCCAGTCCCATTTCTTCGGCTACTTCTGTTGCATAAGCATCGGTCGGAACGCAGGAACAAACAAGGTTACGATCACCGTAGGCCGAATCGATGCGACTGACACTAGGCCAGAACTTGCGGGCACGAACCTGCGGCAACGGATAAACCGCTTTTTCGCGGCTATAGGGCCTGTTCCAGTCATTAGCCAGCGCAACAGTGGCCGTGTGTGGGGCGTGTTTTAGGACATTGTTAGTGCGGTCGGCTTCGCCTTTCTCTATTTCACGGATTTCGTTACGTATCGCGATCATGGCGTCGCAGAACCGGTCGAGTTCAGCTTTCGATTCCGATTCGGTTGGTTCAATCATCATAGTTCCCGCCACTGGAAACGATACCGTCGGGGCATGAAAGCCGTAGTCCATCAGCCGCTTGGCAATGTCTTCGACCTCAATACCCACTGCTGACTTAAATGGCCGGCAGTCGATGATCATTTCGTGAGCCGCCCGGCCGTTCTTACCCGTGTAGAGTGTATCGTAATGGCCTTCCAGCCGCGCCTTGATGTAATTGGCGTTCAGTATAGCCCGCTTCGTCGCGTTGGTTAGCCCGTCTCCCCCCATCATGGCAATGTAGGCGTATGAGATCGTGAGGATACTGGCCGATCCGTACGGAGCCGCTGATACGGCCCCTTTGCTGCCCAGGTCTACGTGACCCGGCAGATAAGGCACCAATTGTGGGGCTACACCGATGGGTCCCATGCCTGGTCCGCCCCCGCCGTGGGGAATGCAGAACGTTTTATGGAGGTTCAGGTGGCATACATCCGCACCAATGGTGGCTGGTGAAGTCAGGCCGACCTGCGCATTCATGTTTGCCCCGTCCATGTACACCTGTCCGCCATGCTGGTGGATAGTAGCACAGATCTCCTTGATACTCTCTTCAAATACGCCGTGCGTTGAGGGGTACGTTACCATCAGGCACGACAGATCATAGCTGTACTGTTCGGCTTTGGCAGTCAGATCCGCAACGTCGATGTTGCCGCGCTCGTCGCATTTGACAATGACGACTTTCATACCGGCCATGACGGCACTAGCCGGGTTGGTGCCGTGTGCCGACTGCGGAATCAAGGCGATGTTTCGGTGGTGATCATTCCGGCTTTCGTGATACGCCCGGATTACCATCAGACCCGCATATTCGCCCTGTGCCCCGGAGTTGGGTTGCAGCGACATGGCTGCGAAGCCTGTGATCTCACAGAGCCACGTGTTCAGTTCAGCAAAAAGTTGTTGGTAGCCCAGCGTCTGATCCTTCGGTGCAAAGGGATGAATCCGACCAAATTCCGGCCACGTAACGGGAATCATCTCGGCGGTGGCGTTCAGTTTCATGGTGCAGCTACCGAGCGGAATCATGGAATGAACCAGCGACAGGTCTTTTTCTTCCAGCGATTTCAGGTACCGCAACATCTCATGTTCGGTATGATGCGTGTTGAAAACGGGATGCGTCAGGTAGCCTGACTGGCGAATGAGCCGCTCCGGCCATGTGATCGCCAACTCCTCCATAATCGCATCAAGGTCTGCCTTTACGCTGAAAACCGTCAGCAGTTCCGATACGTCATGTAGGGTTTTGGCTTCATCAAAGGAAACACTTACGTGTTCTTCGTCGGGCAGGTAACGCAGGTTGACCTGAGCCGCTTTTGCCGATTTTTTCAGTGACTCAACGTCTCCGATTTTTATGGTAACAGTATCGAAGTAATTCTCTGTATTAACCTCATGGCCGCTCCAGCGCAGAGCTGTCGCAAATACTTTGGTGAGACCATGAACGCGTTCACCAATGTCGCGAAGCCGCTCAGGACCGTGGTAAACGGCGTAGCTTCCGGCCATGACGGCCAGCAGTACCTGCGCCGTGCAGATGTTGGACGTTGCTTTTTCGCGCCGGATGTGTTGCTCGCGGGTTTGCAGAGCCATTCGCAGCGCGGGGTTCCCCTGGGCATCTACCGATACACCAATGATGCGGCCCGGAATCTGCCGTTTAAAAGCGTCGCGCGTAGCAAAGAAAGCCGCGTGAGGACCACCGTAGCCCATGGGTACGCCAAATCGCTGGGCAGATCCAACCACTACATCGGCCCCCATTTCGCCCGGAGGGGTCAACAGGGTCAGAGCCAGCAGGTCGGCGGCAACGGCAACGGTAATAGCCAGTTCGTGAACTGCCGTAATCAGATCGGTATAGTCGAACACTTCCCCGTCTGAAGCAGGATACTGTAGCAAAAGGCCAAAAATGGCGTCATTAGTGAGATTGGCGGTGCGGTGGTCACCCACAATCACTTCAATGTTGAGGGGTATAGCGCGTGTACGGACTACGTCGATGGTTTGCGGATGACATCGCTCCGACACGAAAAAGGCATTAGCGCTTTTTTTTGCAGCCGGGCGCTGGCTATATAACATCGTCATGGCCTCGGCAGCTGCAGTTGCTTCGTCGAGCAGCGAGGCATTGGCGATGGGCAGGCCGGTTAGGTCACAGACAACGGTCTGAAAATTCAATAAGGCTTCGAGTCGTCCCTGGGCGATTTCGGCCTGATAAGGGGTGTAGGCAGTGTACCAGGCAGGGTTTTCGAGTACATTACGCAGGATTACGTTCGGCGTGATGGTATCGTAGTATCCCGTACCTATGTACGATTTAGCCACTTTATTCTGATTGGCCAGTTTCCTGAAATCGGTCAAAAACTGGCTTTCTGATTTGGGAGCGGGTAAATTTAGCGCGTGCGGAAGTCGAATTGCGGCTGGTACGGTCTGATCGATGAGTTCGTCGAGGGAGCCCACATCAATCGTTGTCAGCATTTCGGCTAGAGCCGTATCAGTTTGGCCGGAGCGCCGACCCTCGAAGCGTCGACCGCCATGATGACGGTATTCAAAAAAGTCTGTCTGTTGAAGGGTTAATTTCATACCGGGAGTATCCCACGTTTTCGTTTGGATGAAAACTCAAATTTAGGCTAAAACGTGCCCATTCTATGTATTACCAAGCAGCCTGTTTACCAAAAACAACCCACTCATCCGCTTACAAAGGCATTTCGGCAGGTGCTTTCAGAAATATTTTACTAATATCGAACGGATGGTTATCTCCGCACGAATACGGTGTAGGTAAGCCTGAGATATAGTATAAGCAGACCTACACCCTTAAATTCACGGTTATGGAATGTCGAGTGTGTGGTAGCTTAGCCGCTCCCTTGTTTGAAACGGAGGTTCTTCATCGTCATAAGGTAACTTATTTCGAATGTCCAACCTGTGATTTTGTTCAGACAGAATATCCTCATTGGCTTAATGAGGCTTATAGCAGCGCCTTTACAAATACCGACACGGGTACACTCCAGCGTAGTTTGATTTTGGGTAAGTCAGCCGCCACCTTATTGTTTTTTGCCTTTAAGGCAAAAGCCCGGTTTGTCGATTATGCCGGTGGGTATGGAACCCTCACTCGCCTGATGCGGGATATCGGATTCGACTTTTACTCAACCGATTTATACGCCGAAAATAGTATGGCCCGTGGATTCGATGCGCAACCGGGTACCTACGAGGTGGCAACCGCTTTTGAGTGCTTTGAACATTTTGTCCATCCTCGCCAGGAGTTGGAGAAGATCCTGGCGTATTCCGATACAATCTTTTTTACGACACAAACTTGCCCAAAGCCAACTCCAGCCATAAACAACTGGTGGTATTATGCCCCGCATCATGGTCAGCATGTTGCGCTATACCGACCTAAAACACTCGCCTATTTAGGGAAGGAATATGGTTTGCGGTACCACCGTATTTTAAACTATCATTTGTTTACCCGAAGGCCTATAACAACGTTTGTTTTCTCGTTTTTAGTAGTTGCCGGTCGGTTTGGCCTATCAGAAGTGGTAAGATTGCTAATGAAAAGCCGTACCCTGTCGGACGCGGCCCTTCTGGAAACAAACGCACAAAAAGACAAGACCATAACGTAATGAAAAGCTACAAAGATTATCCGCGGCAGTCTGTTTCAATGTCGAAAGACGGGTTATTTCAAGCCACCCTAAACGATATATTTTCAAAAAATAAGGTTGACTACGTCATTGAAACGGGCACCTGGTTAGGAACAGGCTCGACGCAAACGCTGTCCAGAGCATTTTCGAAAAACCAACCGCCTAAAGCGTATTACACCATCGAAGGCAACCTTACATTTCATACCATTGCCCGTGTAAATCTTCTGACGTGGTCGTTTGTGAAACCGCTATGGGGCGATACGGTACAAAAAGACAAGGCATTAGCTTTTATCAAACAGGATAAAGCCCTGCATAACCACGAACAGTACCCGGACGTATTCATTGATACCATCCATGATCCTATCAGTTTTTATACGAACGAAGTAGAAGGTAAACTGGGCAAAAATTGGGTGATCAGTATGGTTGACTGGCTGGGTAATACCTTTCTGACTCGTCAGGAAGATTTGCTGAAAACATTGCTGCTCAAACACCGAGACGATCGCCCCCTGGTCTTACTTGACTCGGCCGGCGGCATTGGCTGGCTGGAGTACCAAACCGTGCGCGATACGCTGGCCGACCGGCCCTATTGGCTAATATTAGACGACATTCACCACCTTAAACATTTTCGATCGTTTGATGACGTTCAGAATCGCAGCGATTTTCGGATTATTGCCCATAGTTTGCCCGATGGCTGGATGGTGGCCGAACACCTAGCTTAATCAACCCCCTGCTGAACCGGCAACAACGCCCGAACTTTAGCGATAACTCGCTCAACTGGAATAGAGTCGATGGTAAATGGCGATTCCGGATTGAAGTGAGGAGCAATAGCTGCCAGATTATCCCGATGCTGTTCAATAAAATCGGGGTACAAATGATGGATATGCGTTTCAAAACCGGGCGGGTATGGATGCCAGCGAACCAGCGACTTTCCCTGTGATATGACAATCGTGGGTGTTTGCGTTGACGCTGCGATATGCACAATCCCGGTTTCATTCGTGATGAGCAGTTGAGCTTTGCTAACCACATAAATTAACTCCGCAATTGATAATTCGCCTGTTTGGTCGATGACCCGGCTTTGATCGGGTATCTGCGCCGACATAGCATTGGAGTAGGGTTTTTCAGCATGTGTACCAGTTAAAATCACCTGATAATCGCGATAATGCTCCAGAATATGTCCTGTAACCTGGGCGTAGCGGTTGGGCGACCAAATGCGAAAGTCCTGCCCGGCTCCCAACGACAGCACTACGTAGGGTTGTGGCAACGTAACGGGTTTTGCCTTCCCTTCATCGAGTGATAGGGGCTGAACCGCTACCGGTTCGCCCAAAAAACCTTCGGTAATGCGCCTGTTACGTTCCATTTCAAACACAATACCCCCGCCCGAATCAATCATGCGGGTGTAAAGGCGGTTACCGAACCAGGCTTCCCACTGTTTGCTATTGACAAAATCAGTTAAGCAACCAACCCGTTCCGGGGCTCCTGTGGCTCTGGCCAGAAAATCGTCCAGGACGAGTACACGACTGAACGTAGGACAGAAAACCACCTGAAAGCCCTGTAATCGAAGGTACCGGATGAAGCGAAAGCGGTAAACAGGGTTGGTCGAGAGTTTATAAATGTCTGCCCATAGAAAGCTATCGACGATGTCACTGTCATACGTTTCAGCAATGGTACGAGTCGATACATTAGCACAGAGTGTAATGGTGTAGTTCCGGAACCGAGCCGATGTGCGTATTACCATCAGGTAATTTCGAAATAGTAAATAGTCGCCAAGCACATCGACCCGAATAATAAGTAATGACTTTGGGTGGCGCTTAACGTGGCCTACTGACAAAACCGCCAGCGTATCAATTGTTAGTAGTACTAAGTCAATAAGAACTAATAGGGGGGTAAGTAATGGAGAGGTTTTAATCGTTCGTATCAGCGATTTAATATCCATACAAACGGGAGGTTAACCAGTATAAAAGACTAAACCGGAGATGTAACGGCATGATACGTATCGATTTGGCTAATCGCCGGTAAATTTACGGCCAAAACTATTTCTCAATACTGGCTATGGCTAAGTCCAAACCCACCTCTCCATTTAAACACAAAGCTAAGCCTGCCAGTAGCATCGTGAAGGAAGCAAAACAAGTGCCCCCGGCCCACACACCGCCAATTACTATTTCTGGTTCAGGAACATCCCACATGCCGAAATCCATTAGCATGTTGCTGGGTGTTTTTTGTTTGATAGTGGCCCTGGTTCCCGTGATTCGGTATTATACGGTGGTCTGGCAAAATGCCGTCAATGTTCCCTTTGAAGATGACTATAATAGTACACTGCAATTCATCGCTAATTATGCATTTAATGCCCAGTCGCTTAGCGAAAAATTAGGGCTTCTCTTCGCACAGCATAACGAACATCGTATCGTATTTAACCGACTGGTTTTCCTCGCCGATTTTTCAATCAACGGTCACATAAATTTTCGTAACCACATCCTGTTCGGTAACCTGTCGCTCCTGGCCATTTTAGGGTTGTTGTTCGTGGCTTCTTTTCGCCAGCTAACGATGGGGCACAAATTGTTTTACTTGTTGCCCGGTCCATTCCTGCTATTCCAACTGCATTTCTGGGAGCTGACAATCTGGGGAATGGCTTCAATCCAAAACCTTTATGTCATTGTCTTTGCACTACTGAGTTTTTACGCCTTCAGCCGGATGGCCGAGCGACCAGTCTGGTTTTTAATAGCGTGTGTAAGTGCTGTAGTGACGGCTTTTACGAGTGGCAACGGCATTTTCACGTTTCTGGTTGGCTTACCGGTTTTAGCCTTGACGAAAGACTATCGCAAACTAGGCATCTGGGCAGGTGTAGCGGTTGTTACGGCCGGGCTGTATTTCTGGGGGTATACTAGGCCGGGGCATCATCCACCGGTACTCGATACGTTACTGAACAACCCCAAACGGTTTTTTGACCATTTTTTTACGTTAACCGGTTCGGATTTTCCAACCCAGTTCCTCACCCCGGTTTGGGCTGGAAAATGGATGCTGGCTGGAGCAATCAGTATAGGAGTTTACTATGTATATCGAAAGCGACTAATTAGCCTGAATACTACCGTACTTATGCTACTAGCCTTTATGTATGTTAGTTGCCTGTCAGTATCTGCTGGCCGGGCGGGGTTTGGCGTAGTTCAGGCAACAGGTCCACGATACGGAATATTGTCGGTAATGCTGCTGATTGGTCTATATGTACTGTGTATC
>JAQBNX010000812.1 GCA_028288385.1 Spirosoma sp. | reverse complement strand
CTCGGTGGCCGCGACCAGCACACTCCGCGGGGTGCCGTGCGCCAGGCCGTCGAGGTCACCACGGGTGATCCGCGCTGCGATCCAGTACGCGACGGTGCTCTTCCCGATCCCTTCCCGACCGGCCAGCAGCGAGAGCGTGCCGAGCGCGAGCCGCCCGTCCCACAGCCACACCACCGGACGAGGACGGATGGCCGACGCAGGAGTGAGTTGCAGCGTCCGCCGGGTGACTCGCTCGGTGTCGGGATGCCGAGTCGTCTCGCGGGCCGGTGGCTGCCGCTTCGGGCCGGGCGCGTTCTCCCATTCGTCCTCGACCCGCGCGACGGCCTTCTCCCACGCGCGGTCGAATGCCTCGCCTGTGCCGGGCCAGTGACGGGTGTACCGCTCACGCGCCAGATCGAACACGAGCCGGCGACCGTCGCCCCACATGAGGGCGTCCACAATAGGGGTGAGCACCGGCAGCAGGTCGGCGTTGCCGACACCCTTCAGCGGCACGGCCTTTGCGAGCCTCAGCGCTTTGGTGCCGGGCTCGGGACGGCGCTCTTCCGAGAGCCAAGCGTCGAACGACACCGCGTCGTAGTCCCGCTCGACACGGTGCACGAGCGCCCAGTCGGGAGCCGGAGCCAGGGTCGGGCGCTCGATGAGAGCCGGGCCGTTGTAGACAATGGCACCGACCCCCGCGCGGATGTCCACACCCGTCATGCCGTGCACTTCGGTGGCAATAGTCAGGTCTGCGTCACCGGGAGCTGCGTAGAAGTCGTGGCGACCCCGCCCGTTGCGGCTCGTGTAGTGGAACGTGCGCGGCAGCGGTAGCCCTGCTGCCTTCAGGCTGGCGAACCCATCGCGACCGTCCTTGCGGTCACGGTCCACCACCACCAGTCCGGAGTTGCCGGTGTGGATACCTATTCGTCGGTCATCCCGCTGGAACCAACGCTTGATGGTGTCGGTATCGGTGGTCGCTTCTTCTCCCCAGCGGACTAGTGGCTTGCCGCCTGCCGAGAACGGGAACACATACCAACCGACGGCGGCAAGGCTGAGGGCCGTGTCGAGCGTGCTCATCCGGTCACCTCAGCTTCGAGGTCGTCCGGCTCGTCGCCCAGCTCAACGACCATTCGCAGGCGGATGGGCTCGTCCGGGGTGAAGTACCAAAGCTCGCAGTCGTTGGACTGCTCAGGGTGGTCGCGCCAGAGCGCTTCCAACGCTCGCGACAATCCCTGTCTGTCGTGGAAGAGATGCACATTTGCGTCACCACCTACGTGGACGTATCCACATCGGAAAGGCTCGCCCTTCGCACCGGCGGGCATGAGGACGCCGTGCTCGGCCCACGGCTCGTACCAGGCGAGTTCGGCACCGCGCTGTGCGAGATCCTTCGCCTCGTACTCGGTCAGGCGCTTCTTGCTCGGGTAGTCGGCTGCGACCGAATGGCGGCTCACTGTTCTGCCTCGAACTTGTCGTCTTCTTCGATTGTCACGATGAAGCGCAGCGGCTCCTCCGGTTCGAAGAACAGCACGTTCTCCCAGCTCAGCGGGTACTGCCACTTCCCGTTCCGGGTGTAAAGCGCAGCCATCGCACGGCGCAAACTCGCGGCATCTGGGAAGAATGCAACGGCGATCTCCCCACTCGACAAGACGGCGTATCCGTACGTCTGCGACGGATCGGCGATGACGGCGGCGCGCACGGCAGCTCTGAGGGCGGATTGCTGAGCAACAGGCCAGGTCTTCGGGCGCGCTGAATCCACCGCGGGCTGGCGAGCGGGCTGGTCCTTGCGGAGTTGCGCAGCGAGCGATTCCACCTGCTCGCTGGTAAGAGCGGGAGCCGACGCGAGCGCCTTGTCGATCGCTGCTTCGATTTTGAATTGAGCCAACGCGCGGCGAGCGTCGGCCTCTTCTTGCTTATCGCCCCGGTGTACGGCGCGCGCAATACGGGCTGCGCCCGCGTGCATGTTGTCGTGTGACAAGAAAAAACTCCTCGGGGAACCGAGGCAGCACGAATGCTGCAAGTACGGCTCCCGCTGAGGAGTTGGAGTTTGGCCCTGCCTTGATTACGCGCCGACCGAGCGCTGTTCAGTTGTGAGTGGAACTACGACAACGTGACTCTACGCTTGCCTGCCGCGCGAGCGGCGTCGAGTTTGAGTGTGAGCTCGTCCCAGGTGAACTCGGGGGTGCGGTTGCAGATTCGACAGGTCTCCTTGAACCGCGCACCCGGCGCATTGCTTGTCCACCCATCGCTGCCCGGCAAGTGGCGCACGTCCGGCTCATCGTCGAATCGCTCGATCCGACGCCAACCCGTCGCCGGGCTGTACTCGTAGGTCGCGAGAGTCCAGCGCGCATGGCGGTCGGTCGCAGTGCCCTCGTGGGCAACCTTGACTTGCTCGCTCATACAAGCAATTGTGGCCCGCGCATCCCCGGCAGCTAAAGACCGGCGAGGAAAACCCAGGTCTTGTGGCGAGTCGTCTTTCCCGGCCTGCCAGACCGCGCCGCCCAGTGGCCCGCTGGGGCGTTAGGCCACCGTGGCTGGGTGCCGGGGTAGGGGCATCGCCCGCAAGGACGCCAGGCGACCGATGAGAGTCGCGGGTGCCGACACCTGCGACTAGTCGTCGTTGGGCAGGTACCAGCCGTGCTCGCGGTGCCGGGTGGTCGCATTCGGGTTGGCGCGCAGGTACGCCTTATTCGCGCGACGAACCATCTCATTGTCGAGACTGCGCATCACGTTGTAGAGCTTCGTTGCCTTGTTGACGTTCTGGGTGGACACGTAGCGAAGACGCAATGCCTCGTACTGGTCCGCGAGCTGCGCGTCGGACGGGCGAAGGTTGCCCAGCGCATGTGCGATCGAATCGAAGAAGCCCACATAACGATGCTGGCATGCCGGGCGCCAGCGGGCAATGCGGGGGCGATCGGAATCTCTTAACCCAGGGTATTGCGTTTTGCGGTGCAGGAAGCGCCATTTGGTCGGCGATGCACCGCACGGCAGCTCGGATACGACCGCTCCCGAGTCGACGATCCGACGCAGGAGGGCGTCGTGACCGCTCGGGTAGAAGCGGTCAACTCCCCCGGCG
>JAQBNX010000343.1 GCA_028288385.1 Spirosoma sp. | reverse complement strand
GGTTGTAGGTCAACCGGTGAACCAGCCAGGGGTAGCCGTGAAAGGCAAAAATGACCGGTTTGTCTTTGGTGAACAGCGCATCGTAGTCTACATCGCTCAGGCCGTGGGGGTGTTCGGTATGCTGCTGTAGTTTCAAGAGATCAACGACATTGACCACCCGAATTTTCAGCAGAGGCAAATGCTCCCGCAAAATTGAGACGGCCGCCAGCGTCTCCAGCGTCGGTACGTCGCCACAGCACGCTAGTACGGCATCTGGCTCAGCCCCCTCGTCATTACTCGCCCATGGCCAGATACCAATACCTTCGGTGCAATGCGTGCGGGCTGCATCCAGGCTGAGCCACTGCAGGGCCGGATGCTTGCCCGCTACGATCACATTGACGTAGTGCCGCGAGCGTAGACAATGGTCCATTACCGAGAGCAGGCAGTTGGCATCGGGTGGCAGATACACCCGTACGATGCCTGCTTTCTTGTTGACCATGTGATCCATAAAGCCGGGGTCCTGGTGGGTGAAGCCGTTGTGGTCCTGCCGCCAGACGGTAGACGTCAGCAGGTAGTTCAAGGAGGCAATAGGGCGACGCCACGAAATTTCTCCCGTTGTCTTCAACCATTTGGCATGCTGGTTCACCATTGAGTCGACGATGTGGATGAAGGCTTCATAAGAGTTAAACAATCCATGCCGGCCAGTGAGCAGATACCCTTCCAGCCAGCCTTCGCACTGGTGTTCACTGAGCATTTCCATCACGCTGCCCTCGGGGGCCAGAAACTCATCGTTCTCAGCAGTCTGAGCATCCCACTGCCGGTCGGTTACCTCAAAAATGGCTTCCAGCCGATTCGATACGGTTTCGTCGGGCCCAAAATCCCTGAAATTGCGCGGCTCCTGATTCAGTTTGATGATGTCCCGCAGAAACTCCCCGACCACATGCGTATCAGAGGCTTTGTTCGCTCCCGGTGAGGGCACATTGACCGCGTAGTGACCAAAATCCGGCAGTTGCAGGTCGCGCAGTAACAACCCGCCGTTGGTGTGGGGATTGGCCCCCATCCGCCGGATGCCGGTTGGAGCAAGCCGGGCCAGTTCGGGCAACAGTTGACCCTGCTCATCGAAGAGTTCGTCGGGTTTGTAGCTTTGTAGCCAGCTTTCGAGCTGCGTCAGATGCTCCGGGGAGGAGGTAGCCGACACGGAAAGTGGAACCTGATGGGACCGGAACGTGCCTTCGTTGGGCCTACCGTCAACCGCCTTCGGACCCGTCCACCCCTTGGGTGATCGGAGAACGATCATCGGCCAGCGTGGGCGTGTTGTATCACCCTCTTCACGGGCCTGTCGTTGACACTGCTGAATTTGGGTGATCACCTGATCCATCGCAACGGCCATCGACTGGTGCATGGCTTCTGGCTCGTGACCTTCTACGAAATAGGGGGTCCAGCCGTAACCGCGTAGTAACTGATCCAGCTCCTCATGACTGATGCGGGCCAGCACGGTCGGGTTGGAAATTTTATAGCCGTTCAAATGCAGAATCGGCAGCACCGCCCCATCGCTGACCGGACTAAGAAACTTATTGGAATGCCAAGCCGTGGCCAAAGGACCCGTTTCCGCTTCCCCATCACCAATTACGCAGGCTACGATCAGCTCGGGATTATCGAACGCGGCCCCGAATGCGTGACTGAGTGAATACCCTAATTCGCCACCTTCGTGAATCGAACCGGGGATCTGGGGCGATGCATGGCTCGAAATGCCACCGGGGAACGAGAACTGAGTGAATAGCTTTTTAAGTCCGGCTTCATCGGGACTAATCGCCGGGTACACCGCGCTGTAGCTACCTTCCAGGTACGTGTTAGCCACTACGGCTGGACCACCGTGGCCGGGACCGGCGATGTAGATCATGTCAAGGTCATACTTCTTGATGACCCGGTTGAGGTGGGCGTAAATGAAATTCTGCCCCGGCGTGGTGCCCCAGTGTCCCAACTGCAGGTGTTTGATGTGTTCCAGGGTTAAGGGTTCCCGCAGCAGCGGATTGTCGCGCAGGTACATCTGGCCCACCGACAAGTAGTTGGCGGCCCGCCAGTAGGCATGGATCAGGCGAAAGTCTTCCGGCGATAACGGCGTATCCAGGTGGCCTTTTAGATCTGGTTGTTCAAGGAGGATAGTGTCCATTTTTAATAAGTTATATCTGTTGTCTTGTCAAGTGTGGTGGTCAAAAGCCGGTAGACCGATTGGGCAATCATCCGCTCCTCATCGGTCGGAATGACGCGGACGGTGACCCGGCTCTCATCGGTCGAAATCACGCCCGCATTGGCCTTATTTCGTTGGCTATCCAGTTCAATGCCCAGAAAGGCCAGACCGCGGCAGACACGGGTCCGTATTTCGGGGGCTTTCTCGCCGATACCGCCCGAAAACACCAGCGTTTCCAGTCCGCCGAGTATGGCGGAAAAGGCACCGATTTCTTTCTTGATTTGGTAACAAAACAGTTCGATGGCTTCAGCCGCCCGACTATCACCTGATTGTCGCTCCAGCAAATCCCGCATGTCTGAACCCGTTTCCGATACGCCGAGCAAGCCCGATTCATGATTAATGAGGTGGTTGAACTGGGCCGGCGTTAATCCCTCCGATTGCATCAGGTACCAGGCTACTCCCGGATCAAGATCGCCCGTCCGGGTTCCCATCGGCAAACCGCCGGTGGACGTAAAGCCCATGCTGGTGTCGATACTTTTGCCGTTCTGGATAGCCGCCAAACTTGCTCCACTGCCTAAATGGGCCAGAATAATCCGACCCTGCGCGGCATCCGGAGCTATTTGGGTAAGTTCGTCCAGCAGATACGCGTAGGATAGGCCATGAAATCCGTAGCGCCGGACGCCCTGCGCATCAAATCGTCGGGGAATCGGCAGGAGCTGGGCAACGCGCGGCATTGTCCGGTGAAAAACCGTATCGAAGCAGGCTATTTGGAGGAGATTCGGCTGGCGCTTTTGAAAGGCTTCGATCAACTCGATTTCGGCGGGCAGGTGATCGGGGTCATAGGCGCTGATCCGGCGTAGGTCCTCCACTAATTTTGGCGTAATGCGTTCGGGGTCGGTATGCTCCATGCCGTGAACGACACGGTGCCCAACCACCCTGACTGAAACGAAAAAAGGTTGTTTTTCTAGCCAGTCGACCAGAAAATTCACTGCTGCTGAATAATTGGAGGCCTCGGCAGCGTAACTCGATGGCTGACTGGTTACAGAATCAGTAATAGTCAGTGTTGCATCAGGCAGGCCAATCCGGTCGATATGGCCGTGAAGGCCGCGGGTCATGCATTCGTTTATCGTATAAAGGGCGAACTTAATGCTCGACGAGCCACCGTTGATGGTTAAAACGTTTTCTCTTGAATTGGTCATGTCGAAACTGGTCACTGGGCTAAGTAGCCGCCATCCACCGGATAATAGGAGCCGGTAACGAAGGACGCTTTATCCGAACTTAGCCAGATGACTAACTGGGCGACTTCCTCGGCTCTTCCCAACCGGCCAATTGGGTGCAGATGGACCAATTGCTGTTTCACTTCCTCAGACAACTGACTTAACAACGGTGTATCGATGTAAGCGGGCCCAACCGCATTAATCCGTATGCCCTGTGATGCGTATTCAAGGGCGGCCGTTTTGGTTAATCCGACCATGCCATGTTTGGCCGTTACATAGCCCGGCGAACCGGGTGTTCCGACCTGACCCAGGATCGAGGCCATGTTGACAATCACGCCTGCACCCTGCTTCAGCATCACTTCCAGTTCATATTTGAGGCAGAAAAAGACGCTGTTCAGGTTCACGTTGATGATCTGTTGCCAGCCATCCAGGCTATAGTCGGCCGTCGGGTTCATCTCTCCACCAATGCCGGCATTGTTACAGGCGATGTCGAGCGAGCCAAACGTCCGGACGGTTTCCTGCACCAACTGCAGGCACTGGACTGGGTCGCCCACATCCGCCTTGAAAAAATGGGCGTTTGCTCCCGCTGCTTTTACCAGTTCAGCAACCTGCTGTCCCTGCGTTTCGTCCACGTCGGACACCATCACATTGGCACCATGCTGGCCATACAGCAGGGCGATAGCTTTACCGATTCCTGATGCGGCCCCGGTTACCAGCGCCGTTTTACCGTGTAAGTCGTTGTTCATACGTAGTTAGCCGTTGAGGGAATGAGTGAAATTGTTACTCGACTGGCCACCGGTGCATCCGTTGTTCAAGTCTTGCCGGATCGACGTCAGCCGACGGGCCATACCCGTTGACTAACAGCCCTTTAGTTTTATATTTTACCGATGAAAGGGCATACAGAATTGACTCGTCGTCTGGGATAGTTGCCCCGCTGCGTCGGACCGTCTCAAAGCGGAAAATCTCATCGACCGAATACGAATTTGGGTCGATCCAAAGCGGATTATTGGCGTGAAGATTCAAATCTTCGCTATATCCCTGCTGTTTGAGTCGGTTGGTAATCTGCGAAAGGGTGTCAGGTGTTTCCATAAAGAAGAGCCTTGAGATTAAGCGATGAAAAAACTGATTATGTAGTACGATCCCCAGCCCATAAACCCGATGAGTGAGGCCCAGATCCAGGTCGGAATGGGCTTGGGGGTTTCGGAGGCTGTAATGACGAAAGCATCGGGTAGCTCGCTACCATACGCACTGACCGTGACGGGTATAATGTCCGAAACCGTATCGCCCTCATCCAGACCGATGATGGAAATAGCGGGCCCGTTGCGCACCGTGAACGGAATCAGCCGGACGCCTTCTTTGCCGTTAGAGGAGCAGGCGACCACTTTCATCACGTGGTCGCCATCCACCAACCGGGTTGTGTCGAAATCAATTTTGACCGGCGGGGCGTACTCGCCGAAGGGCGTTGGGTTGTCGTCAATAAACAGCCGGACGGTTTGTTGGGTCTTACTCATGGTTCCAATCGATAAAGTGCTGTTGTTTCAGGCGGTACATAGTGCGTGTTTCGGCGGTCCGCCGATCCGGCCGGATCATAAACCGAATGAAGAGCAGCAGCGTCAGCACGACTACGGCAATGGAGCCGTAGAGCATACAGTAGTCGAAGGTCCCTTCGGGACCGGTGCCGTGGGTAATTCCGGCAAAGCCTTTTGGCTGGCGTTTGTCGCAGACCGGGCAGGCTAGAAGGCTGGTAAAGGTGATGAGCCCCAGAAAAAGGGCAGTGAGGCTGGTTTTCATTGGATTATCGGGAAGCCGTACCCGTCGTTTCTGTCTTGACAGTCTCTCGAATTTTCTTCACAAAATCGGCGGTGAGTGGTGCGGCTTTATTGCCCCATGAAGTCCGTTCGTGCGTAGCGATGGCGGCTATCTCGCTGTCCGATAGTTTCGCTCCGATGGCAGGCATTACGGCGTATTCCTCTCGGGCGTTGTAGCCCTGCAAAATGATCTGCACCAGTAATTCAGCGTTGGCGTCGTTGACGACTGCACTACTTTTCAGGGGCGGAAATGCGCCTTTAAGTCCTTCCCCGTTGGCCTGGTGGCATGCCTGGCAATGGGTGGTGTAGAGCGCGGCTCCGTCAGGCAGGGCGGTTGCCGCACCGGGTCCGGGCGCATTGGCGCCAACTGTCGGTGAGGCTTTTTTGTAGGCAATAAATGGGGGGGCAGTCGTGCCCCCCGGCAGATCGACCTGCTTGAGCGATACTAAATAAGCCACTAATTGCCGGGCTTTCTCGGTCGGGACGATGTGGCCCCGGTCACCCGACCGGTACTCATCCAATACGGTCAGTTCGTTATCGTATTGACCCACCGTTGCCACGCTCTGAAACAGCCACGGGTGAGCGGGCATGATGGATTCTTTCACCACGGTGCGGGGGTTAAACAAATGGAGGTAGTGCCAGGTTTCGCTGGGCTGCCGTTCGCCGATTTCGGTCAGGTCGGGGCCGGTGCGCTCGGTACCCAGCGTGGAGGGAGTGGCCCGCAGGTTGTCGATCCGTTGCCGCCAGGCATAATCGGCGGGGATACCGGGGCGGCCGCCCCACATCTTGTCCATATCGATGTTGCGAACCTGCTGCGTATGGCAAGCCACGCACCCCTCCTCGATGAAAACGTTCATACCTGCCCTGATCTCGGCGTTGGCAGGCAGCGAACCGGGTAAGGGGGCGTTATTCTCCTGCACCGTATAGGCTGGCTTGACGGCGATCAGCAGACTCAGAAACAAAAAGATACCACCCGCTGTACCCACTAATAACTGGTGATTTTCATGAAAGTCAAACATGCGCTAAGGAGGTTAAACGGGGAAGGGAAGTCCGCACAACCGGCTTTCGGAGCAGCATATCATAGAGATTGTACGCAAAAACGAGGTGCGAAAGCAGCATCAGCGTACCACCAATGGCCCGCCAGAGCCAGAAGGGAGCCATTAGCACCACGCTCTCCAGAAACGGTTTGTCGGCCATCCAGCTTAGTCCTTTAAGCGTGCCTCCCACCATCAGCGGCACCACGTACGCCAGCAGCCCAATGAGGGCAAGCCAGAAATGGACGCCTACCAGGAGTTGCTTCGGCTCGCGGCCCAGAAACCGGGGAGCCACTGTATAAATACAGCCCCAGAGAAGAAAGGCGACGATGCCATACATGGTGATGTGCGAATGGGCCACGTTGAAATCCGTGAAATGCCAGACAAGGTTAGTAAATCGAAACGCCTGCATTGACCCCTGCACCGACCCGACGAAATAGAACAGGATACCCACTAGCAGAAACGGCAGCGAGTAACTGTCGGCGATGTGTTTGCTGCTGCCTTTGAGGGTCATCAGAAAATTAGTCGTGCCAGCCAGAACCGGGATAAACATACCCGCGCTGAAAACAATGGCGATGGTTTGTAGCCACCACGCCAGCGGGCTGAACACGTAGTGGTGGGTGCCGATGAGGGAATAAAACAGCAGTTGCGTCCAGAACGCCAGAACGCCCAGCGAATAGGAGTAGATGGGCTTGTTGATCGACATCGGTAGAAAATAATAGACCAGGCCCAGTGTGAAGGTCATAAACCACATACCCACGCCCATGTGCATGTAGTAGCCCTGAATGACGGTTTCGCCCAGTCCGTTCTGGTAAAACGGCAGGTAACCGATAACCGAGAGGGTAATGGCCCACACCAGGCCCGCCAGCATATACCAGTTCGAGATGTAGATCTCGCCGGTACTGCGCCGGGCAACGGTCTGGTAGAAGTTAACGAAGGCAATGATTAGGCCGATGGCAAACAGAATCATTACTGGCCAGACATACTCCCGGTATTCGCCCCCGCCATTATTGATGCCCATCATCAGACAGATTGACCCGATGATGACGCTGGCATTGATGAGCAGCAGCGACACCCAGCCCAGCCGGTAGCTGAACAGGCGGGTGTTACCGGTGCGGGCCACCACGAAATAACCCAGCCCGAGCATTGCTAGCGAGGTCCAGCCCCAGAACACCATGTTGGTATGCACGGGCCGCAGCCGCCCGAATGATAGCCATTCGAGGTGGTCGACGTCGGGCCGGACGAACTTTACGCCCACGTACCAGCCGACGAGCGTACCGAAAACGAGCCAGAACGTGGCACACACCAGGTAGGCGCTCACCAATTGAATCAGGGGCTGCGCTACGTCGCTTGAATGATACGTTCGTTTTTTCTCAGCCACCAGCGGGGCGTGCATATCCGTGGTAACGTGGTTTACCAAGCCCAATTCATCATGCGCATAGCTGTCGCCGGCCAGTTCGACGCCTGACAAGTGTGTCGTCATGGCATTTCGGCGTTCGAGAATCAGCGCTAGTTGGGGCGGGGTGAGGTTGGCAATGGTCTCTTCAAACTCCCGTTCCCGCTCATCATCGGGTTGTGTGTTGAGTTGCTGCACCACGCGCGCCAGCCGGACTATGGCCAGCAGGGCTACGCTCACTACTACCAGCAGCAATACCGCCACCGTGCCAATGATGCCGGGCTGAGTCCAAACGTTAGTGGTTGCTGTGGATTGGGCCAGAACGGGTGATGCGGGGCCAATTAGTCCGGCGATGGCCGTCAGAAGCGTAATCCGTTTTATCGGTATACTACTGTTTTTCATGCCGTTAGTAAATTGAATTGAGGAAGAAGGTGATGTGAGATACTTACCGGTAAATCAGCAGTCTGGCCGTTTCGATGCAGGTCAGCGCGTGCGTCATACCAGCGGGGAAAACGACGTAATCACCCGCTACAAACCGGTTTGTTTCGTCTTCCAGTGAAATATCCATTTGCCCGTCAAGCACCAAGACAAACACGTCGGTTGGGGCGTGATGCGGGGCCATGCGGTCGCCCGGCAGAAAGGTCTTACAGATTACTTTTTTTTCGGTCAGGTCGGCCAGGACCATTGTTTTTGAGCCGCCGGTTCCGTTTTTGTAGTGCGGGGGCAGACTTGCATTTTTCAGGAGATATGTCATCGGTTAGTGGTAGAGAGCGTATGAGTTTTTACCTGTATTACCATGGCCATCGACTGAGCACGGATTTTGGCCTGTTCAGCAACGGGCCCCACGAAGAGTTCATCAACCGTGGTGACGAACAGCGACAGCCACCGCTCGAAATGATGGGGTTCCAGCGGGCGTTTCCCGTGCAGGTCAGCGTGTTTCTGAATGATGTTCCGGTGATACAGGTTCTTGCCAAACAAGACCGTTTCCCAGAAATCACCTAAAAGCGCAACGTGCATTTCGGGCGCAACGCGGGCGACCTGCGTGAAGAAGGGGCCAATCTGATCATCGGCGAACACCCGTTTGTAAAACGTTGCGATCAGCTTGTCAAGGTGGGAGCGGTCAGATAGGTCAGTGGTCAAAAGTGGTTTCGGCTTTTATTTACCGCCGAAAACAAAGCTACCAACTCACCTTTTGTTCTTTCCTGACCAGCATCAGGTTCTCACCTGTTTAGCATCAGTTCACCCGTTGTATTTGATGCCGTGCTTTGTGATTATGCCTAAAATTCACCCATTAGCGGATGGTGTCACCCCGCCATTATAGGACGGTAAGAACCCTAAACGGATGGGAAATCACGCCCAGCCTGCTACGCTCAATGGGGATAAATCAAACGTTTATTTTTTCAACGGGTAACCAAGCACAGACGTGTTCTCGCCTGTAACCAGTACCAGCCATGACTCGTCAAACGAATACCCTCATTCTATCGGTCCTGGCCGTTCCCCTGGTCGCCTTGCTGGCCGGGCGGTGGCTCGTGGCCCGTCAGGCGCGCCGGGACGTGGCGAATTTATTTTTATCGGCCAACACAGGGCTCGTTAGAAACTACGATCCGGCTCAGCTAGCCGATCTGCCAGCGCCCGTTCAGCGCTACTTTCAACACGTGCTCATACCCGGTCAGCCGTATGTAAGGGTTGCCCGGCTTCGGCACGATGGCCAGTTCAAAACGGACCTCAAAAAGGATTGGATAGCGATTAGGGGCGAGGAATACTTTCTGGCCGGTACGCCGGGCTACCTTTGGATTGGTACCACAAGCTGGTTCAGTGCCTGTGACCAGTACGTAGCCGGGCGGGGAAGCCTGACGGCACGGCTGCTGGGTGTGCTGCCGGTTGTGCGGGGGAGCGGCCCCAGCTACGATCAGGGAGAGTTATTGCGCTGGCTGGCTGAAGCGGTTTGGTTGCCAACCAGCTTGCTGCCCGGCGGGCAGGCCATTTGGTCGCCTATAGATAACGATTCGGCTACCCTCACTCTCACCGACCACGATCAAACTGTCTCCTGCCTGATGACCTTCAACGGGCAGGGAGAAATCGTACGCTACCAGGCCCAACGGTACAGCGATGAGACGCATATCAAAACCTGGACGGGACAACTCTCAGACTATCGTCAGCTGCACGGCATGCGCGTGCCAACCCGCGCTGGAGCCGCCTGGGTAATTGACGGTGAGGAAAAACCGTATGCCCGCTTCACCCTGCGCGACATTGAATACGATCAGCCCTATGCCTACTGAGCGCTAAGCCCGGTGTAATAATCGGTAAGCTACCCCGATCAGTCCAATAACATATAGGGTGGTAAACAGCTCCTTATTGTAGCGAGTCAACGAACTGGATAGTAATATGTCGAAGTAATCCCTGTTCGAATCCGCAAAGTTTCGGGCAATAAGCGTCAGCGGGCATCGACCGCCAAAGAAGAGCAAAACGAATCTCTCTGCAAGAATCAACCCAACAGTAGCAACCCCCCTATACACCGTTATTCAGTTTGCCAATCCGCAATAAAGAACGAAGAAAATAACGGCAGGGAAGAAAAGCCATATCGTTGTATGAATCAGTTTGACCGTAAATAATCTAAGCGCATTATCCATCCCATTTCTTCTGTAAGGCCATTATTACCTAGGTCGGCTTTCTTAACCTGTATTCAACGTATTGTTATAACCAGTAACTCAAATATGAATAACACCGAAGTAGATCAGCTTTTGTCGGATGAAAATGCGCACCTTGATAAGCTGCATAAGATCGTTAGGGAGACACTTGCCGCCGAGGAGCTTATCATTCACAATCTCGTAAATCCGCCGTTGGAAGTGCTGACGCAGGGACAAAAACTCTCTGACCGGGTCGCCCGATTTGGCGGAAGCTGGCGGTTTATTATCCTGTTTGGCTTTGTCCTGACGGGCTGGATCATTTTCAACGTAGTGGCTATGGGACACTACCAGTTTGATCCCTATCCGTTCATCTTAATGAACCTGATTTTGTCTTGCATTGCAGCGTTGCAGGCTCCCATTATCATGATGAGCCAGAACCGGCAGGAAGAAAAAGACCGCAAGCAGAGTGAAAATGATTATATGATCAATCTGAAAGCAGAAATGCAGATCCGCAGCCTGAACCGGTAGGTAGATGTGTTATTGGAAGAGCAAATCAAAACACTTTTTGATAAGCAACAGAAGCAGTTCATTTTGCTTCAGGAGATAAATGATAAACTTGACATTCAGCTTCTTAA
>JAQBNX010000797.1 GCA_028288385.1 Spirosoma sp. | reverse complement strand
TATCAACGTAACTCTTTATTGAATGCTACTATCTCAAGTTTTCCCAGTTCGCTTTCAACAAACTTAGAATCAATTCAAGTTTCCCTATCAATAATCGGTTTTACGTTTGCTGTTCACAAAGTTGAATAGAACGTATTGGCCGAATATGAAAAGAAAGTCCCTTAGACATGCTCTTTGGGGACTTCAACCTAAATGTTATCACAAAGGGTGTTAAACCCTATGACATTGAACGAATATACTACTATAAGGACAACCGTC
Organism: Spirosoma sp.; assembly: GCA_028288385.1. Taxonomy (GTDB): domain Bacteria; phylum Bacteroidota; class Bacteroidia; order Cytophagales; family Spirosomataceae; genus Spirosoma. The sequence goes on along the minus strand of JAQBNX010000797.1, from coordinate 2,266 downwards.
ACCATATGTCCACTTACACCATGTGAGCATTCGGTAATTAGGCGAAAAATAGCGTTAACCTTTTCGGCAAGCGCGCCAGGCATTCTTTTTCCAGGCGCAGTGTAATTACTGTTAAGATATTTGATAAGCTATCTGCAAGATTTGAGGGCACATCGTGTTCCACCTCATTAACTTGTTTGAAAGGCTTACATATTGATAGGCACTATCTGCACCAATAATAACAAATATACCCTTTCCGCTTCTTAATAATGCTTCAAACCGTTGCTGGGTTAGATGTAGTTTTTCCTTTTCATTTCAATTTCGCTTGTATTGCTCTCGCAGAAAGAATTACATCCCGCATCCGAACCAGCAAACTAACCATAATTATTATTTGGAATATGAATTCAGCAAATCGAAAATAGTAAAAACAGCAAAGCAACCAATGCAGGCGGTATTAATTCAATGGAATACGATTCGTATCAGGAACTACCTTTTATAATTCAAGTATAAACCTTGTACCTAGCGCTCCCTTAAAACAGCCTCGCTACATCTGTAAAGTGATATTGTTTTACATTATTGCACTATTGCTAAATATTTAAAATACCACGTATTATTTTCAAATAATTTTCATAAAATCATCTAAATATTTTAATAATTGCAAAACAATTCCAAAGATTTGCAACATTCTCATGACAATTGACGTTTAAGCACTAACTATTGACTAAATGATAAAACGATTATGTTCAAAAAAAGCCTACAAAAGACTGCGCTATGTTTATGCATTGGCGCTGCAACCTTTACATCGTGCAAAAAAGACCTTCTTTTAGAACCAACCGCAGAACCAGTATCTTTTGTTACAAAACCAGCGGACTTAATGCTGGCCACAACCAATACATCCAATTTATCTGGTAGCGCGTTAATGCTCGGGATTAACGGGCACATGGGCGACGCTCCCTATTTGGCAACCTCTCCGGCTAAGCAAATTCAAATGTTAAAAGATAGGGGGATGACCTGGTATAGATTAAATATACAAACAACTTCTGACGGAAGTGCATCCTCTTCCAATTTACTAACGGCTTTACAAACGGCTGCTACCACCGGCGGCGTAAAGATATTACCCATGTTATATTTACGTACTTTAAATTACAGCGATTCGGAAAATGAATCTTATCAAAAAGGCAAAACATTAGGAGCGAACTTTGCAGCCAAATACGGCAACTATTTTACCTATTATAACCTGGGGAATGACTTAGAACTCCCTCTGTTGTTATCTAATAAAACAGGGCAAAGCCAAAGCGACTATAATCAAGCAAAATTCAACGTTGTTGCAGCATACCTTAAAGGTATGGATGAAGGCATTAAGTCAAAAGATACAAATGCGAAAACAATGATTTCTGCAGGTTGGCTGCATTATGGGTTTTTAAGAATGTGTGACTGGTATGGTGTCAAGTTTGACATTGTTGCCTATAATTGGTATTCAGATATGGAAATTGCCGCTGCTAAAGGACCAAATATTCCTGACATTACTTTAAAGCTTTCTAATTTATTCCCTACCAAGCCTATTTGGTTTACTGAGTTTAATTTCCGGTATAAAGCTACAAGTTCTACCAATGAGACTGACCAAAATGCTTTTGTAACAAAGTTTATAGCTAAATGCAAAGCAAATCCGCAGGTCAAAGTGGCCGTAGTATATGAATTATTTGATGAGCCGTACAAGAGCACGCAGGAACGTACCTATGGAATATTGAAATGGGCTACACAATACACCAATCATCTTGATAAAGTTTTGTCGAAAACATTCATGTCTAATACGGGTAACTAAGACGGCATAATTCGATGGATTGTTTAAATTAGCGCTAACCCTTACATGTGTTTAATACTGTTTTTCGGGTTATTAATGCGCTTTGGATATCCAGATTGATATATTTCACCATTCCCTCTTAAACAACTCCGAGGAAGTGGTGAAATATGGTTTTGATTGTATTAATATTCATCGAAAAGTAGCTCTGGTTATGAACTACTGTATTGTCAGAGTGCTCGACTAAGGTTACTTTTTGGCTGGCCGAGGCGGCGGTTATTTGGCGGTGAGATGACTTAGGCTTTCTGAAAAGATTTCGTATTGCTCCTTGTTCGGCGTCTTTCGAGCAAGGGATTAAAACGCTTGTGTCGCTGGTTCGATCCCAGCTAATACCACAGCAGCAAAAAAGGCCTTTAATCGTAAGATTGGAGGCTTTTGTTGCGAATAGAATTGTGCGATTGGTTGTGCCTATGCCGGAAACTTTTTGCC
>JAQBNX010000259.1 GCA_028288385.1 Spirosoma sp. | reverse complement strand
ATGGAACCTGATACACTGATTAGCGGCAATGATGAACACTACTTGATCGCTAATTTTTATCCTTCTATTACTTCAGAGGAAGAAAAGCTAAAGAATTGGGATCGGTATAAAAGAGGAAAGATATTTTTAGCTAATCACAAAACGGATACTAACGCTAACGTATGTTACGCTCTAACTGACACCATGCATGAGTGCAGGGAGAGAATCGGCGGTGGAACGATGTATTCCTTTATAGCTGACCTTGACAAGGGTGCTATTACACTTTGCTTTTACCACGACTTTCAACACCCTATCACATTCCGTTTGCAGCAAGAATTAGCAAAAGGAGACCATGATATGATTATGGCATCTATTTTTCCACCCAATGCGGAATACCAGACGTTTATAAACATCCAGACGCCCCGAAACAATACTCACTTACTCCTGCTTGTTTTTCTAAGCGGTGGTTTATTTGCTTTTTCATCGCTATTCTTTTTCGTGAGCTTTATAGGGGATAGACGTAAATCTATATATGAAGACCCCGGTAAAAGAGCCAAGCTACTGCTCACAGTGATAAGCATCCTACTGTTGTATTACATGACTATTCTATACCGGGACGAGGGAATTTATTTTGCTTCCGTGCCATTCAAAGGCTTTCAATTTTCATTGCACGACATTAGCGCATATACACCATTTCTTTTATTATTGCTGATACTCCCATTGATACAAATGAACCTGCTAGTAATACAGCGTTCATCCTGGGGCTTTTTCTCGAAAAACCTTTTACCGTTAATAATCTTTTTTATTTGGCCTTTATCGCTTTGTTCTTTTACTGGGGGCTTTATAGTATCAATTAGTTGAATAAAGATGCGCTCAAAAGAACGGCAACTAATAAGGGCCGTATCTTTATTAATGCGGAAGATACCAGAGATCCCAGTGCACGATGCTCAAAACGTGTATACAAATTACTGGGGTGGTGTTCTAAAAAATACTCACGTCCAAGCCAGTGTCGATTTTTATTAAATTTATGACACGCCCAACCGGCTAGGCCATTTGTAAAAATGTACGGGTGTTCTCCTTCTGCTACATAAAAATTAGTAACGCCCCATAACGACTGATTAGTCATAGCCCTTTAATCAATAATCGAAAACGGCTGGACCGTGTTAATCGTTTAGGTTCCGCACGATTAGTAGTCCGTGACAGGTCTAACCTATACTTAAAGCCTATAAACATCCCGACCTAATTGATACCAGGTATAATGGACGAACACACGCCGTTTAGTCCTTTGAATGGTCAGTGAACCGGGTGAACATTTATGTTAAATTCGCTCTCCCTACCCATTTTGCTGCTGATTTTCGCCCTCGCAGCCGCAGTGGTCTGGTTAGCCGGTATACGCCTGTCTACAACTACCGATGTACTTTCGAAACGATTCAAACTGGGCGAAGCCTTGGGTGGTATCATCGTGCTGGCCATCGTGACCAACCTGCCTGAAATTGCCATCACCATCAGTGCCTCGTTGCACAACAAAGTAGAACTGGCAATAGGTAACCTGCTGGGTGGTATAGCCCTGCAAACCGTCGTATTGGTGGTGCTCGATGCCTTTGGCGTGGGTAAAAAAGCCACCCTTAGTTCGCAACAATCGTCGCTAACACCTGTGCTCGAAGGGATTCTGGTCGTAGCCATGCTGGCCATCGTGGTCATGGGTCACCAACTTCCCAGTTCATTGATATTCGACCGGATAACCCCTGCTAGTCTGCTACTGATTGCTACCTGGATAATAGGTGTATACCTGATCGGAAAGGCCGCAAAAGGACTCCCCTGGCAGTTGACCCAGCCTATCACCTCTCCCTTAAAAGAAAACCCAGCGGCACCTAATCAACGTAGCACGGCCTTAACAATACTGATGTTTTCAGCAGCAGCCACTGCTACCCTGCTGGGAGGACTTGCGCTGGAAGTAAGTGGCGATGCGATGTCGTCAAAGCTGGGTATGAACGGGGTCTTATTTGGGGCTACGGTGCTGGCCGCTGCCACCGCTCTGCCCGAAGTTTCAACGGGTCTGGCCGCTGTGAAACTCAAGGATTACTCCCTGGCCGTGAGCGATATATTGGGAGGGAACGCTTTTCTGCCCGTATTATTAGCGCTGGCGACGCTGGTTTCAGGCAAGGCCGTGCTGCCCACCGCTCAAAAAACCGATATCTACCTAACCGGGTTGGGTATGCTGGTGACGGTAGTCTACCTGTATGGGTTTGTGTTCCGGCCCAAACGCCAGATAGCCCGCATGGGTCTTGACTCGTTTGTGGTGCTGATCATCTATCTGGTTGGTACCGTTGGGCTATTCATGATCGCGAAGAAGTAAGCCCTCCCTGCGATGGAAGAACTCATCAAACTGATTACCCTCTCGCTGGCCCGCTGGGTAGAAGCCGGAGCTGCCTTAGTGATTGGGATATCCTCGCTTCGGGCAGTATGGAACTACCTACGGGCGGTTGTCACGGATCAAGGCCTAACGGTCCCCAAAGAAGAAATACGGCTGTCACTGGGGCGATCGCTGGCCCTGGCACTGGAACTGGAATTAGGCGCCGATATTCTGAAAACAGCGGTGGCGCCCACCTGGAACGACATTGGCCTGCTGGCGGCCATCGCCGTGCTACGAACGGCCCTGAATTATTTTCTGGAACGTGAGCTACGCAACGCCGAAAAGCGCCAACTCCCAACGTCCACTTCGGCGGTAAACACGCCCACCCCGGATGATGCTGCCTGATCTGCTTCGGCTTAGTCTGCAGGCCACGCTGGTCGACTTTGCGGGTACGCTGCTGATAGGACTCAGCGCTGCCCGAACGGTCGGGCGTTATGTGCTAGCCGGGCATTTGCCCGGTGTGATGACCAAGCTTCAGTACCGGCTGGCCGCTGATTTGGTCATAGCCCTGTCGTTTAAAAGTGGGGCTGGCATCATTCGCACCCTGACGGTGGCTGATTGGTCTCATTTTATGTTCCTGTTGGCGATCATTAGTTTACGCTTTTTCCTGGGCCAGGCTTTTAGCCGACTCTACAAGTCCAACCCCTAACCTGTTGCTACGTATGCTCGGTTTCCGTCTGCATATTTTCTAACCGGTTGCCCAAAGGCTCTGTTTCACAAAAGCAGTGGCCAAACTGTTTATGCCCCAGCCCACCATTACCAAACACCTTGTAAAACTTAGAATACCGGTACGATACAGCCCATGCCTAAGTCGAACTTCGGGACAATCAGATTAACTGACAACGGCCGGACAAGTGTAACTGAGCGTATACGACTAACGCCATTTGACAGCTGTTAAAATTTGCGGTAGAGCACCGAGCCGAATCAAACATTTAAATGAACCTTACTCCATACCTTGGAAAAGCCGCTTTATGGGCGGCTTTTCGGACGGCTACAGCGTATTATTGTCTATTATTTATAGGCCACAACGGCACTGCAGGGGCCGGCAAGGGGCAGTTTGGTCGTGGAGCGAAAGCCCGCCTGAGTGGCCCATTGATGGAAATCGGCATGGGTGTAGTCGAATCCACCGTCCGTTTCGATGAGCATATTAAGCGACATAAGCAAACCGAAACTGTTTTGCCGACGCTCATCGTCAATGATGTTTTCGATGACCACTAGCGCACCATTATCCGGTAATGCCTGGTAGGCTTTCCCAATGAGCATCTGCTTGATGTCCAGACTCCAGTCGTGCAGGATATTGCCCATGGTTATGACTTGAGCTTGGGGGAAGGATTGGCGCATGAAGTCAAGCGTACCGACCTGAATTTGTTCCGACAGACCAGCCTGGGCTATTGTCCGGGCGGCAACCGGCACAACAGCCGGCAGATCGACGGATAAGCAGTGCAGATGCGGATGCTGACGGGCTACGCAGATCGACAGGGTCGCATTGGCTCCGCCGATGTCACAAAGCGTATCGTACCGGCCAAAATCAAAGGTGTGGGCCAGCGCCATAAAGTTGCCCATCTGCCCGCCGGACATACCACGTAGAAATTGCTCGAGTACGGCGGGTTGTTCGTAGATGGCATCGAATAACGATTTACCAGTCTTCTTCATTTCGTTTTGGGGAAGACCCGTACGAAGGCCCTCTTCCAGACTACCCCAGAAGGGATACATCCGGTCATTGGCCATCTCCAGCAGACCACCAATGTAGGTCGGTGCGTGGCGGTTGAGGAACTGCGCTGCTTCCGGCGCGTTACCATACAGAGCTTGTGCCCCGTTGCCAACCCGCTCTAAAAAGCCCAGTGACACTAGGGTATCGAAGAAATCATGACTGCTCCGGGGGTGAAGTCCTAACCGGCTTTGCAACTCGGCTCCCGTTAGGCTGTTGGTACTCAGTTCGGTAAATACGTCCAGCTTAACAGCCGTCAGTAACGTTTTCGATGCCCAGAAGCTCATGCCAACGTCCATAATGCGAGCCGGTGAGAGGGTCGTTGCCGGGGCAGTGTCCAAAAGTTCTATGGTGTTCATTGTGTTAGGCCGCAGCCCGTTTTGGTTAATAAAGAGAGGTATGGTGCCGGTTGGCGCTTATTCAATGAAACAAAGGTATTGGGCCATGAGTGGCCTGCTTAGGGATGAGTGGATGAAACGGAAAAAGCCGTTGATAAAGCCGCTTCTTGGGGCTTTTACCTAGCCGCTTACTGCCTGTTGAAGGGAACTTGACGGCCGCCTATTAGAGCAGGCAATTAGTAATCTACTGGGCCTATTCTTAAACCTGTCAGCTACTTGCTATCGCACCGCCCGCGAAAACGTATCGGCTCCATGCTGGAGCCCAGGCCTTACCTACAGGATAGCATAGCCCTTAAAAATGCCCGCAGGCTTTCACTCCTGGGGGCAACCTGACTACTCTCTCCTGTATGTAGGGCCTGGCTCTTTTTTTGAGTATAAAGGGGCACCGGTCGCACTTCAGTGCCGTTCAACCGTTGGACGCCGGTTCCCGCCTGTTCATACGCTGTTTCTTGCGGTTCATAGCGGTTGAGCATGGATTCACTTAGCGGACAGCACACTTTTGTTGAGTCAACCGACGCATAACTCTTTTTTAAACCAACAAATCAATGAAACGTATATCCACTCTCACCCTTTGGTCGGCTCTGCTCGGCCTGCTTCTCTTCACGGCCTCCTGGACCGTGGTTCCCACGGACGGTCTGGCTGGTCTTACTGCCAGCAAAAGTACAAGCCGGGAGCCTATGTTTGCTGGCACACGCTGGCAGATAGTCAGCTATACCTTGGCTCAGCCGATTGATTATGATGGCGACGGCAAGCCTGATTCGGACTTAACTCAATTCCTTCGTCCCTGTGATCTTGACAATTCGATCAGTTTCGAGCCGACTGGTAGTATGGCATTCAGTTCGGGCAAGCTTCATTGTAACGATACAAGCTTATATAGCAAAAAGTCGGGTCACTGGCTGTTCAGCGAGGCCACCAAAACATTCCGGATTATTGAGGGCGGCACTCAGCGTATCAGCGAATGGAAAGTATTAGAAGCCTCAAACAGCGTATTAAAAGTAGCGGTGCGCTACCCTGAATACCCTCAGGCAACGGTGGTTTTTATCACCTGGAAACGAGCCTGATTGAACCCAGTATTTACTACAATAGTGCTGGTCAAACCAGACTGGCGGCACTTGTGCCGCCAGTCTGGTTTGACCAGTAAGTCGGTTAAACATTGAGTTTATACCTGTCCTGAACCTTGATCGCTTCTCAATCTTTAGGCGTATGATTCGATTGAAGTCACAACAACCTGGTATTGGATGTGCGAAGCCAAGTCGACATCCAACGGCTGGGGCAACAGGTTAAGCAGACCCTTGGTCCAGTCGATGCATTAGTCAATAATATTGGCATTTCACGAAGCGTCCCTCTCATGGAATCCGATTTCACTACCTGGGATTGTGCTACAGGTGATGCTCTATAAGTTTGTTCACGCTTGCCGGATCTTGGTGCCCCTGCTTAAAGTCGGTGGGCGTATCATTCATATCACCTTCATCCAGCATGAACGAGTGGCCACGGCAGTTTGGCCTATGGCATGGCTAAAGGGGTTATTCCCCAACTCACCCGATCGCTGGCCGTCGAACTGGCACCCAGATAAATCTTGGCCAATATCATTACCCCCGGTTTTGTCGACACCCCCATGTCCAGAAAAGCCGATGGCCAAAATGAATTGGAAAGTAACTGGTTTACCGATAATCATATCTGCTACCATCATCTGCCGCTGAAACGAGCCGCGAACCCGAGGAAATAGCCGGTGTCGCCTGGTTTTTAGCCGGTCCGGATTCCAGTTACATGACCGGCTCCGTGCTGACGGTGGATGGCGGACTTACCATCATATTCTAAAAAAACGGCAAG
>JAQBNX010000239.1 GCA_028288385.1 Spirosoma sp. | reverse complement strand
TTCTTTTAAGGTGCTCAGTTTCATGTTGTAGCGATTTGCTACGCCGTAAAATGTTTCTCCCGCGCCAACGGTGTAGGAACTTGACACACCGCCCGCCTTGATTTTAGGCTTTACTACAGCCACTTCTTCTTTCGGTTTCTCGTCTTTGGGCTTGTCAGCCTTTGGTTTTTCAACCGGCTTTTCCGCTACTTTTTCAACAGCAGGTTTCGGCGCCGGTTTCTTCATAACCACTTTCTCGGCCGGGCTGGGTTTGCCGTCGGTGGTTTCGCGGTTATCTTCGGCTACTTCCTCGGCTTTGGCATCGGCAACGGGTGCGTCTGCCGGGGGCGTTGCCTGCGATAGGTCGACTGGCGCGGGCTGCGACGATGTATCGACTTCTTCGGGCGACATCAGCATCTCGGGATCGTTTTGAGCCAGTGGTTGCTGGGAGACCGTATCGAGCGGCATGCTGGTCAATTCATCCGAACCGTTGGTGTCGTCGGTGATGTAGTCGTAGCCAATGTAAAGCAGAGCCGCAATGAGACCCAGCAGCACCACCAGGGTGAGAGCGGGCAAACCCGAACCTCCGGTTGAGCGGGCATTCGAGGGCGTTGTTTGATTCTCGGTTTCCATTAAGGTATTAGATGATATAAAACGGGTTGGAGGGCCAGATTAAACACTGCTTCCTGGTTGCTGACAGACAATTATGGTAAACCTTTGTGCTGAGATTCAGAAAACTTATGCTGACTTTGCCATTAATGAGCGGCTCATATCGGCCACTTTATCTTTCAACTCCTCTTTAAACAGGTTCAGACGCTGAGCAACCGTTTCGTCGGACGTGCCCAAAATCTGGGCCGCCAGAATACCAGCATTACGGGCGCCGTTGAGAGCCATAGTGGCTACCGGAACCCCCGCTGGCATCTGCAAAATAGAAAGGACCGAATCCCAGCCATCGATGGAGTTGCTTGATTTGACTGGAACACCAATCACGGGCAACGTAGTGAGCGACGCGACCATACCAGGCAGGTGAGCGGCTCCGCCTGCTCCGGCAACTAGCACACGAAGGCCCCGGCTGCGAGCCGTTTTAGCGTAATCGACCATCTTTTCGGGTGTTCGATGGGCCGAAACAATATCCATTTCCCAGGCTACACCCAGCTCAGTCAGGACATTAGCGGCCTCCTGCATAATACTGCGGTCGGAGAGACTGCCCATAATAATACCTACCATGCTGAAACTCAAGAATTGTCTATCTGCGAAATAACGCAGATTGGGCCACAGTTGAGTTAGGTTGAAGTTAAATTAATTTGTCTGTTCTGCTTTCGCTACGGTGTATCCTATTAACAATACCTTAAAACCAACCCTTGGCGCAACGGTATTAACCATTTTCTCGTACTAAATCTATACATTCGATACCTGCATAAATCGGGCCAACGTCATCTCTATGCAAACAGAGTTACAGGTTAAGGTTAATTGTTTTCTAACAGCCTTGTTTGTTGCTGCCGTTACCACTGCCCTTACGGCTCAGCCGCTGCCGCAATACAGCGTTCAGCAGCGGGCACAGCAACTCGATCTGCAAAAAAAACTGACGACGCTGGATACAAAGAACTATCAGCAAGCGCTGACTGAAGCCAGACGAATGAACCGGCCGGTGGAACAGCGCCGGGCCAATGGCACAGTCTTGTTGCTGCGTGGTATTAGTGAGCAGGGCGAATTACTCTATGATGCTACTTACAGCGTTGTGCGAACCGCGCAAACCACACGCACGACTTCGTTGTATGCCGGCGGAAGTTTGGGTGTGTCGCTATCGGGTAGTACGCTGACCGACAAACTCGCCCAATGGGATGGAGGTAAAGTGCGCAGTACCCATGTTGAGTTTCGGAACGGCGCATCGGGCAGCCGGGTAACACAAGTTGATAACGCCACTACGTTCGATTCGCACTCATCGCACGTAGCGGGTATTCTTATGGCGGCAGGAGTCAACCCACAGGTAAAGGGCATGGCATTCGGCACTAATCTGCGGTCTTATGACTTCCAGAGTGACGTGTCGGAGATGAGCGGGGCTGCAGCTAATCTGCTCGTATCGAACCACTCCTATGGCTCGCAAACGGGCTGGGTTTTCAACGATGCCCGCACCACGGCTACTAAGTGGGAATGGTGGGGCGATACAACCATTAGCAAAACAGAAGACTATAAGTTCGGTCTATACAGTAACACCGCCCGTTCCTGGGATCAAATCGCGCATAGTGCCCCCTACTACCTCATTGTCAAGTCTGCCGGTAATGACCATGGCGAAAACGGGCCGGGCGATGGTCAGCCTTATTATTTAAGCACCAGCAACACCATCAGCACCGCTCCACGCGCTAAACAGGATGGGTATGGCCAGATCAGTACGTATGGCACGGCTAAAAACATCCTGTCTGTGGGGGCCATCAGCGCACTCAGTTATGGCTATAATCAGGCGGCCGACGTTAGTTTAGGGAACTTCAGCAGTTGGGGTCCAACCGACGATGGGCGCATCAAACCCGATATTGTTGGGGCCGGAGTGAGTGTACTCTCATCAAGTTCAGAGAGCGATAGTGCTTACGTAACCTATAGTGGTACGTCTATGTCGTCGCCCAACGTAGCGGGAACGGTGCTACTCTTACAGGAATTGTTTGCGCAGCGCAATGGGGGGCGGTTTTTGCGTTCCTCCACGCTGAAAGGTTTGGTGCTGCATACGGCTGATGAAGCCGGCAGCGCCCCCGGCCCCGACTATCAGAACGGCTGGGGGTTGCTCAACGCCGAACGAGCCGGACGCGTCATTTTAAATACCGATCAAAACTACCTGATCGACGAACGGACGCTTAACCAGAGCGAAACCTATACCCTACCAGTCGTGGCATCGGGCCGCGGGCCGCTGGTGATTACCATTTGCTGGAACGACCCAGCCGGAACGGCTACATCGGCACTCAACGACCGGACGCCCCGGCTCGTCAATGACCTCGATATTCGCGTCAGCGATGGTAAAGCCACCATACAACCCTGGATTCTTGACCCGGCCAACCCCGCCAGTCCAGCCTCAAAGGGCGATAATGTTCGTGACAACGTAGAGCAGGTGTTGATCGAGAATCCCATTCCGGGGAAAACTTATACGCTGACTGTTACGCATAAAGGCACGCTAAGTGGTGCGAAGCAGGAGTTTGGATTGCTGGTGAGTGGCATGGGGGGTAAGGCATATTGCGAATCGAAAGCTCTTTCGACAGCCGATACCAAAATCAGTCGGGTACAGCTTGGCACCATCAACCAGGCCGGCTCCGATGGCTGCACTACGTATTCGGATTTCTTAGCGGTTAGCACGGCCGTTCAGCCTGACCAGCAACTCCGTCTGACGGTGACACTCGGAACATGCGGAGTGGTCAAGAATGCAGTTATAAAGGCGTTTGTTGACTGGAACCAAAATGGCAGTTTCGACGACGCCGACGAAATCGTAGCGGTGTCGGGTGTGCTAAGCAACACAGGACAATTTTCCACAACAGTAACTGTACCGGCCACTGTTCAGAATGGCCAGATTGTCAGGCTGCGCATTGTAGCCACCGAAACGGATAATGCGGCTGGGGTTACGGCCTGCGGCAACTACGGCAATGGAGAAACCCAGGACTATATCCTGAATGTGGTACAGACCGTCAACGATGTAGGAGTAGCCGCGCTTGTTTCGCCCGAAGTGAATTTCTGTGGTCAAACAAACACCGCCCTAACGTTAACCGTGCGGGTGCATAACTATGGCAGCGCCGAACAGACCAATGTGCCGGTAAGTGTCAGGATTACCGATGCTACTGGTGCCGATGTGGCAACGGTAACGGGTACGGTGCCGAGTGTGGCTGCCTTCCGCGAAAGCCAGCTAACGTTGAAAACGCCAGCTGGCATTATTTTAGCACCCGGCCAAACCTACCGGTTTGCCATTACCACCGCGCTTGACAGCGACTTGAACCGGGCAAACAACACCCTCATCGAGACGCGCACTGCCTCGCCAGCTCCAACCAACGGGCTGTTCGAGGCCACCCGCTGCGGTAGCGATACGGCCATTTTATTACGTAACACCGGGGGCGGAACGGCCTTCTGGTACGACACGCCAATGGGTGGTAACCTGCTGGCAGCCGGTAACCGCACTAGTGTCAGGACGCTGCCGTCCAGCGGACAGTTCTATGCCGTGTTAAACGATTTTTCTGGTACCATCGGTCCGGCCGACAAGCGGGCGTTCGGTGGCGGTTCCTATGCGGGTAACTTTGGCCCGGCCCCTCTCGTGTCGACTCAGGTTCCCCTTATTATTGAACAGGCTCGGCTCTACATTGGCTCGGCTGGTAAGCTGACGTTTACCGTGCGTAAATTTGATAATACGGCTATTTCGAGTGTCACACTCGATGTATTGCCTACGAGAAACCAGCGCCTTACGGCGGTCAACAGCAGTGGCCAACTAGCCGATGACCCCGATGACCAGGGTGCCGTTTATACCCTAAACCTGCGTGTTCCCATTCCGGGCGATTACAAGATTACCATTGATTATGCCGAAGGAGCGACTATTTTTCGCAGTAACACAGCCGTAAGCGGCTTTCCGTATCAGATCAAAACGGCCTCGGGTTCCCCAATTATGACCATCAAAGGAGCACTGTTCAACACCTCCGATACGTTGAAAAATGCCTGGTACTACTTTTATGGGATCGGGGTCCGATCGCTTGATTGCCCATCGGTTCAGCGAACGCCCGTTTCGACCGCTCCGGGCACGGCTGCCACAGCCAGCATAACAGCTAGTGGATCTACGAGCATCTGTCAGGGTGGGAGTGTTACGCTCCAGGCTAATACGGGTAATGGACTGTCATACCAGTGGTATCGGGATAACCAGGCTATTATGGGAGCTGTGAACAGTACCCTCCAGGCTACTACAACAGGCAATTACGTAGTGCAGGTCGCCAACGGCTGCCTGCCTGTCCGTTCGGCGGGTGTGGGGGTGGCCGTTCGTTCGGCGCAGGCTCCGGTTGTTACCCTCAATGGGTTGACTCTCAGTTCTAACGCAATCAGCAATATACAGTGGTTGCTTGATGGTTTACCTATCCCGGGCGCTACAACGCCAAACTTCACCGCCGTTCTATCTGGTCGATACTCTGTGAAGGGCAATGTAAATGGCTGTGGCGAAGCTATTTCAAACGAGGTAGTCCTGACCATTTTGGCGGCTGAAGCAGAAGCGCCGGAGGATGAAATACTGGTTTATCCAAACCCGGCTACACGGCAAATAACGGTGACGGTGGCTTCTACTGTCCCATATGCCCCCACGGTTCGGTTGGCAGACAGCCGTGGTATCACGGTTCGCTCGGCGGCTCTGCAGCGTGATGGAAAAAACAGAGCTGCCGTGCTAGATCTGACTGGTCTGGCGGGCGGAACATTTTTTGTTATCATCGGAGATGACCAAACACAGCAGATTCGGGTCAGACGTATTCAAAAGTAATAAAAAAGGAGTGCTGACATTACCTAAAGTCAGCACTCCTTTTTTATTACGTAACCAAACGGGTTTAAACTTTTTTATTTTCCTTTAGCATTAGCACCAGACTCCTGCGCCAGTGCCAATTTTACGGCCTCGTATAGGTTGACAATGCCACCTGTTTTAGACAAGTTCGCAAACGGAACCGTATCGGTCGATTCGGGGCGACGTACCGGCGTTTGATAAGGCGTGGCCGATTCCATAATAATTCGTTTAATGTCCATATAGGTTAGTCGGGGAAAATAGGATTTCAACACCGCTGCTACACCCGCCACGACTGGTGAGGCCATGCTGGTACCGCTGTTGTTTTCATACTTGCCACCCGGCACCGTTGAATAGATGTCTTTCCCGGGCGCAAACACGTCAACCGTTGCTTTACCGTAGTTCGAGAAACTCGCAATCAGGTCGCTGGTGTTTGGCTCGGCGCTGGCCCCAACCGTAATAACATTTGGAATTTCTTTGCCATCGATAAAGCGGGGAGCAGGATAGTTAGCCGCCGTATCGATGTCTTTACCGTCATTGCCGGCCGCATGAACGAGCAACACCCCTTTAGCCAGTGCGTAGCGTTCTGCCTCTTCGACCACTTCGCGCTGGGGCGAATAATCTTTCCCGAAGCTCATATTAATAATCTGCGCTCCGTTGTCAACTGCGTATCGAATGGCGTTGGCAACGTCTTTGTCACGCTCATCCCCATCGGGCACTGCCCGAACGCTCATAATTTGCACGGCATCGGCAATACCCATGACGCCGAGGTTATTGGTTCGGTCGGCTCCAATGATGCCCGCAACGTGCGTACCATGATCGGGGCGGGGACCGGCTACATCGGCATTGCCATAATCGCGCTGTTTCAAATCGTTGGGGTTGTCACCCACGATGTCGCGGCTGTTGAAGTCAGGATTGTAGTTGTATTCGGCCCGGGCTTTAAGCTGTTCGTTCGCTTTTTCGAGTTCACTCATGACCGCGTCCGTATCCCCGGCGCCCTGCTGACGCAATAACCGCAGAAGACCGGTTGCTGGCCGCTTTAGCGACGCATTCGTGATGGTGTCGGCAGCCAGACGAAGTGTGTTGGTATCGAGTTTGGTTACGTTCAACGCTTTTTTTAAACTACTAACAGCCGTTATATATTGGTCATAAAACTGGCTGATTCCCTGATATTGAGCTTTGTATTGTGCCCTGTTTTTCTCGACCTCAGCCTTTGTTTTCATGAACAGGTCATACTCTTTCTGTTCACTCGGCTTAAGCGATGCGCGGGTTTTTCCTTCGTATTTTGGTTTCAACTGTGCATACAGACGCGTTACTTCAACGGTTTCATAACTGACGTTGCGGCCATCTTTACCACCGATAAAGTTCCAGCCATGAACATCGTCTACGTAGCCGTTTTTGTCATCGTCTTTGCCATTGCCAGCCACTTCCTTGGTGTTAGTCCACAACACCCGGCGCAGGTCTTCGTGGTTAGCGTCGACGCCCCCATCAATTACGGCGACGACAACAGGAGTGGGTTTACGATTTTTTAACAGTTCGCGGTATGTTCGGTCAACACTAATACCAACGGTGCTATCGGTCTTGTCGCGCAGATACCATTGGGTTTGCTGTGCCGATGCTGCTACCGATAGCAAACCAACTGACGCACTAATCAGGATTTTCTTCATGAATTGAGAACGTATTATCTTCACAAATTATGAAGGAACACCCAGACTATTCCCTTAAAATTTGTTAAATGGCCTTCTGACCCCTCATCAGGGTTTAGTGTGGTTACTGGTGCGGTAGTGCTCACGCAGCAAATCTTCGCCAAAATCGCTTGTCAGATCCCGTACGACAGTATGGACATGGTTCGCATTATTCTGGCTGTTATCGTATTCGATTAAAATTGTTGGGCCGTGTATGCGATAATACCAGCCTTTTCCAGTTCCCAGTTGGGTAGTCAGGTCGCCGGCCCAGGCAAACCGCAAATTGTCTAATCCGTCTTTCTTTAACTTATCCATTTGCTGATTAGCCAACGTAACGTGGTAATTGGTCAGGTAAGTCTGCAGCAGATCAAGAAACAACGTTCGTTGGTTTGGGGTCATATCGGCCAGTCGGAGTCCGTCCATTTTCTCCATCGATACGGTGCGCACATTAGTGGTAAGAATTTCCGGATAAGCCACGGGTGCAACCACTACCTGCTTCAGTTGCTCCGGGGTTATCGTTTTGAGCAGGGCAAATGCCTTATCTTCCTCCTGTTTGAATAAATGTGTTCCATACTGCGGTAGGTTAGCCAGGCGGGGGTCGCCCATGCGGGTATCGGCCATACCGGGGTCATTTCGCAGAAGGCCCGGATTGATGCCAAAAAAAGTGGGTGTTTGCGCTACCACCTTACCCTGGCCCGACGGTCCCGACTGCACCATGAACTGTACCAACAGATGGTGGCCATTGAGCCGCCAGCTCCAGGGATTTTCAGAATCTGGACTACCAAAAATGGTGAAATAAAAATTATTGGGATCGCGGTATGTATCGTTAGGAGGACGATTTTCAATTACGCGCAAGACATTCTCCATGTCCATGATAGTAGCTGCTTTGTCATATCCCTGGCTACTAAGGCCGGTCTTCAGCAACGCTAGTGCCGCTTTCCGCTGGTTTTCATTCATTTGCTTGAGGGGCAACCCCTTCCGCTCATGCGGAGTATAGAACCAGACAAATTGCTCGGGATCATCCAGGGGGAAAACCGCCTGTTGCCGTTGCTCAGCCGAAAGCGTTGCCAGAAACGCCTGGGCTACCTGAGTCATTTCGTTCTTGCCACGTTGATTGGCCGCCGAAGATCGGCCCGAGCCAGAGCGTTGGGATGATTGGGACTGGCTTGGCTTTGGCTGGCTTGGTGCCGAAACGCCTTGAGCCATCATCTGACCAGCCAGCAAACACCCAAACAGAATACGTATCATAGTCAATGTGCGTCTATTACAAGTATCGAAAGCAACGGTACCTAGGAATTTACTGCGTCTATAATTCAGTATTGTACAGGCCTCCACCACTCCAGGAACTTAGTGCCATCTTTTATGGCTAAGTAGATTTTGTTAGTTCACAGACAGATTATTAGCCAACAACCCAACCCATTCCTGAGTTGTATCTGTAAATCCACTGTCACGATACAACCATGTCAACCCGGCCACCGAACAATAGTACTGGTCCGTTCGACCATCTGGCATTGCGTTACTTGCGCCAGGCACTCGATACGGCGCACCCTACCGATGAGCCGTATGTACTAAATGCCGACGAGTGCCGTCAGATTCGCCGAACTAAGGCTTTGACATTACTAACAGCAGCTCTGCTGGGTGTGCTGGGTGTACTTCTGTTGTACCTACCTCAATATTACTGGCCGGATTTTTTCGTTACAACGCCCATCAGACTTTTTGGTAGGGTATATCAATGGCCAATTGTCACCGCACTTTACGGAACCCTGCTTGTATACCTGGAGGTAAGTTTGCTGATTGCTGTCAATTTACGGGGGGTAAAGTCAATCATGCAAGCGTGTCAGTTTCCACGCGCACATGATGCTCAGTATGATCGGCATTTGCAGGCATTAGCCGACGCGGCTCTTGAACGATCCAACCGAGGGGTACTACGATTTGGCATTGATCCCTATCTTAATATGCCCCGATGGGGCCTCACCATCTTTTTTTTACTAAATATGGTGAAAGCTGCTTTAAGCACATTAGCCCTGAAATTTATCGTCAAGCGATTTATTGGTCGCTACGTCCTGCGCCAGGTAACGGATCTGGCTGGGATGCCTATTTACGCACTATGGAATACGTGGATATCCTGGCAGGTGCTGCATGAGGCTCAGATTCGGGTAATGGCTCCTGCTACCATTCGGGAATTTGTTGGTGAACTTCATGATGAGTGGGGCAAAAGCGATGAGTTTAGACCGCTGATTCTTGAGGCTCTGCAATACGTAGCTATCTTAAAACGACAGTACAACTACGCTCATTTTTTACTAACCGAAACGCTGGTCGATCGCTTCGATTTACAAACAGATGCCACCCTAACCGGTCATTTTGCAGACCGTGTTATGGAAACACCTCCTAACGTGCGCCGGAGCCTGGAGCGACTTATCGTATTT
This sequence comes from Spirosoma sp., assembly GCA_028288385.1. Classification (GTDB taxonomy): domain Bacteria; phylum Bacteroidota; class Bacteroidia; order Cytophagales; family Spirosomataceae; genus Spirosoma. Next base: position 1,608 of record JAQBNX010000239.1, on the reverse strand, counting down.
GGCGTCCTGGTCGATGGCAAACTGTCGTGGCTTGAAAAGGGGCGGTTGAGCCAGCTACGTCGGAAAGGTTTTCTAACCTATTCTGCTGATGATATTCGGCAAATTGGCGCCGATTACAACCAGGGGCGGGGACTTTGGGTGTAAGTAAAATCAGAGAAAATAAAAAAGCATCTTCTGTAAATAGTAAAGTGGCTGATAAACGTATTGCGTACGGTTTGTCAGCCACTTTACTATTTACAGAAGATGCTTTTTACATTGTTCTTCCTGCTGTAAAAATATCTTCCTGATCGGGCATAGTTGGGTTAGCGAATACATCGGCCCCGTTAATTGTCCGACGAACGGGTTCAGTTGTTGGACTTTGCCGATGGTGACGGTACGCTTTATCAGACGAGTAATGACAGACGTATGATTTTCGGGTCAATGCCGGATTACGTATGGCGTCGCCCCCGTGGGCCAGAGCCGCGTGCCACAACAACACATCACCTTTCTTTACCAATAATGTTTGCCGCTCCAGGCCCGCTTCCTGACAGGCTTTATCGAGGTAGTTGGCAAAATCGCCCGGATGTAATGTAGATTTATCATTGTAAAAAATACCATTGCCAAAATTGAATTTATTGACTGTGTGGGAACCCGGGTAATAATACAACGGTCCGGAGTCGATGTGAACATCTTCGAGAGCAATCCAGGCTGCTGCCAAATGGCTCGGAATCTCGGATACTACGTATGCAAAGTCCTGGTGAGTTGCCTGCTGACTGCCATACTTAAAAATCAGGCTCTGCATACCAATTACCTTATCACCAAAAACCGCTTCCAGAAACGCCGTGATATTCTCATGCAGCATGATTTTTTTGGCGATTACCGAATTATCATGAAAGTCCAGAAACTTAACAAACGGTCCGTTCAGTACATTCTGCGGTACGTCTTTAATAGCCATTACGGGGTTGGCTGCATACTCTGGTAAGTCAATCCTGACGTTGATTGGGTACTTTTCATGATGTTCAATCAACTCCTCTACTTCATTCCAGAGCTGATCGAGCCAAGTCGTTGCAATGGCTTGGTCGAGAATCACAAAACCATTCTTTTGCCAGAACTTCATTTTTTCAGCCAAATCATAAGGCAGTGCTTTACTACGCTTATACTGCTTCACAAAGCTGTCAACATCTGCATCGGCTCTATCTACCCAGGGCAGTGTTGCTGGCTCAAATTCAGTTATGGGTTTTGGCTGCCCATTGGGCATCAGGGCGCGCTTAGCAACGGATTTTAGTCTTGATATGATATCTGTCATCTGGCTTTTGGTTAACAGTCAAGGATAAAATTACTTGATTTAACTAATTTAACAAGGTTAGTGGCCAAACGGGCTATGTACTATCTTTTATACGATGAGCACCGGCTGGTTTAACTACCCGCACTTCATTGATCCGTTTATCGTCTGCCGATAGGATGTGAAATGTAAATCCGGCATAAGTAGTTTCGTCACCAGATTTAGGCAGACGACCGAACAACTCAAGTAGCAATCCTCCCAGCGATTCACTATCGCCTTGCATAGTTTCGAAAGTTGTGGCATCAATATTAAGCACCCGACATACGTCGGTAAGCGGTAATTTTCCT
>JAQBNX010000138.1 GCA_028288385.1 Spirosoma sp. | reverse complement strand
ATGAAAAATCGCCGTTTTGTTCGTTATATGGGCGGACACGAAAATCAGGCTCCTCTTTTTCGGTAGGCAAGATATTACGGCCCCGATGAGCAAACTCCCAGGGGGCTTTCAAAGCAGTAGTATAACCCGTTACGTGCTGAAGGTCCCGGCCGCGCTCGAGCATCAGCACGCGGAGACCTTTTTGGGTGAGTTCTTTAGCCGCCCAGCCACCACTAACGCCCGACCCCACTACAATGGCATCGAACGTATTATTAGCCTGTGCTTTTAGATTTAGGTTCATAAGGGTAAGGAAGAGGAGTTACTGGTTTCGATTGGTCGAATTAATTAGTAGTTAATGTGGCTGGCTCTTCAATCTAACCCCACAATAAAGGCTTAGTACAGTTGATTTTACCTACCTGAAAAAGCAAGGATAATCAGAACGTAGTACAGGCGGAAGCAGAAAAATCAGTTGTTACGTTAAAAAGGATGATCTATACAGAATCTATCTCAGAATCATCCTTGAGCTAGTCGAGATTAGCGCGTATCTGCTCATTAAACATTTTCATTTCTCAAGTTTGCCAACGTAGCGAGATGCCATTTTTCATTATACAGGATATCCCAATGTTGGCTTCGTTTAGACGTTTGTTTCCTCCTGTTTAGGTATTTGTGAAAGTGGGCTTGAGCAAAAAGTTGTTTAAGAAATTAAAGCAAAGGCGAGCGGATGCCGCAATCGCTCAGTCCTATGGGAATATCAACCCGATACGTCACTACAATGTGAAAAGATGGTTTGGAAAGGTGCCTGAGTTACTATTCTGATTTAACCAGCCGCTCATCCTGCCATTACTGTCTAGCCCATCCAGTTACCGGACGGCGGGTATTGAGGGTTTGAAACACGACAGCATTACATGCCAAATTGTTATCACCTGCACAGGTTTGGTTGGCATATAAAACATGGTGGCGGGTAACCTGGCGGTTTCGGAGTAGTTAACAATTTTGCAGTTTCTCATTGAAGTACAATGCCTGGCTATTACGATCAATTCAAGAACGTATCAAGGAACTAGCAAGAAATTTAACTATGCCCAAACAGTAAACGGTCGCCCAGCTACCCAGGCTCATGCGTTTGCTGAGTCTCACATAACGCGCGCCCAATCAAGCTGGCCGCTGTGCGCACGCCTACCGTAAAGCCGAAAAAAGGCCCGAAAGAATGCCCTGCTGCCAAGCTGTTAAAGTATAGGCCTGGCAGGCTGCTTTGAAAATTCAGGTCGAGCAAAGGAAAGCCCTGCTCGACCCTCACCATCTGCAATAACGAAAGCGACAAAAACGGCAAACGTGTTATATCGACTTGATAGCCCGTGGCCAGTAAGATGTCGTCAACCACCAACACTTCGCCATTCGTCAGGGTGGTACGCAGGGCCCCATCGGGTTGGAGGGTAGCTGAAACCAGTTCAGTACGCGGGTGCAATATTACGTCTGGCTGGGTAACACGCCCTTTCAGCCAGGGCTCTACTTTCAGCCGTCCCTCGGCCCACAGCCGGTAGCGGTAGTCGGCCTGCTCGGCTGCCGGAAGCTCACCAAACCAGCCGGGGTGGGTGGCCAAGTGAGCAACAATTTTTTCCACCCACGACCAGTCGGCCTCGGCAAAAGCGGGCGTATCATGCCGATAGCTGAGGTGGACATGCGCGGCCCCGCCTTCGCGAAGTAATGCTGCCGACTCGAAGGCACTCTGTCGTCCCCCAATTAACAGAACTCGCCGATTCCGGTAGACCTCCATCCGGACTGCATCGCAGGTATGAGCATACCGCCCAGCAGGAATCTTGTCGGTTAGGTAGTTGGGCGAGTGGGCAAAGTATTGAAACCCGGTGGCTAGCACTACGTTCCGAGCTTGGATGGTTTGGCCGTTGTCGAGTTGAGCCCGAAAGCCGGGCTCCTGGTGAGCAAGGTGACTGACATAGTGGTTTAGTACGGGTATGCCGGACTGTTGCATCATCCATCGCATATACTCTATATAGTGCTCCCGCGCGATGGGTTGGCTAGCCCGGTGGTTGGGGTGCTGTTCGGCAAAGAACCGCTCGATGGTCCACTGGTGGTCTGGGTCGAGATACCAGTTGGCGTTCGAGCGCAGCAGCATCCCCGCTGGCATGTGCTTCTCCCAGAATTCGAGGGGCTTGCCCACGAGGCAGTAGTCGTGACCGCGCCGGTTTAGGTAAGCAGCCAGTCCCAGGCCGAAGGGACCGGCCCCGACAATGAGCGTCTGGTGGGTTGTCATGGGCTAATTGGATAGTACTAAAAATTTCCCTGTTTAGTACCAGTTCGCTAGTCGCTGCTTCAAGGGCAAGGCTCAACAACCGTATTTAGCTTGGTTGTTAGGCCTCTGTGTATAGCGTGTTGGTAAGTCAGCTTTTATTTGATTGACTCATTGGCTTTGGGTATGTTCTGACCCCGAAACAGCACGACCCATTGGGTTTAAACGGGCTGGCCTCCTAAGCGCCATTAACTAAAGCATGGCTGTACTGACGTTCAGCCTCGAGAGGAGACTCACTATTTTAGTCGGTGGTGCAACTACTTAAGACGGTTGTAAGGATAATAAAAATTGCTCATAGTTTTTCATAACAGTTACATAATCAACCCTTACATCTAACAACCATTACTTTCGGCAGTTGCGGACCTAAATTAACAAAAGCCCTACTTACCACAGCAAGACTCCACAATCGGGGAGTACTCATCGGTAACACGCTAAGAGAATCAAATTAAAGCTCCACTTGTATAGAAATTGTTAAGCTATTATAGTAGCATACACCTAATGGCACTTTAGACAAAGCGGGCAGAAATTTAGCCAGTTCCGCTTTCTGACAGCGACTTTCCACTGGTTATAGTATGCCTCTTGGGGACCCTTTTAACCTGGAAAAACGCTTCGTATGTTTCCATATATAAGAGTTGGTTAGAATAGTTCAGCATCTTTACGTACTTTTGACGTAAAGATGCTGAACTAGCTCTAAATCAACTTCCATGAAACATACGTTACTGCTACTGGTCTACCTTAACGGCCTAACCATCAATCTATTGGCGCAGAGTCCATCGCCAAAGCGACCGCTCCCTATCATCGATGTCCATGTGCACGCCATGAAAGTGGGTACCATGTCGGTTGAGATGTGTCCCTGGTTCCTGCGAGATATGCCAGGAGGTGATCCTAATCAACCCAATCAATCGATGAGGTCTTTCCTCAATGCGGAATGCGTGGATCCCTTACAACCCGCCAAATCCGATGCCGAGATGCAGGCCGCTGTGCTGGCAACCATGGAGCGACTCAATATGACCATTGTAGCCTCTGGGGATGCCCAGATTTTACACTCCTGGAAAAAAGCGGCTCCCAATCGGGTTATTCCCAGTATTGGTGTTAGTTCGCCCAACGAGATGAGCGTTAAAGCGTTTACCGATTCACTGTCTTCGGGCTTTTATCAGGTCATGGGGGAAGTGGCTCCCCAGTACCAGGGCCTTTCGCCCAGCGATATGTCGCTCGATGCGTATTTTGCCGTAGCCGAAAAACAGAATGTGCCCGTTGGTATCCATATGGGTACGGGCGGCAATGGCATGGCCAACCTCACCCAGGCTAAGTACCGGGCTTCGCTGGGCCGGCCCTTTCTGCTGGAAGATATGCTGTCCCGGCATCCCAAGCTGAAAATATGGGTCATGCATGCGGGTTATCCCATGGCCGATGAAATGATTGGCTTGATGGGTTCCAATGCCTACGTGTATGTGGATCTGGCTGGGTTTATCTGGAGCTATCCTCAGGCCGAAATCCATGCCTACCTCAAGCGGTTAGTGCAGGCCGGATTTGGAAAACGGATTATGTACGGCACTGATTTCATGATATGGCCCAAGTTGTTTGAAACCTCCCTTAGCGTGATTGAGAATGCTGATTATTTGTCGTTTGACCAGAAACGCGACATTTTATTCAATAATGCGGTTCGCTTTTTCCGACTGGATGCGAGCAAATTCAAGTAACCCCATTAATCATTACAATTCATGGAAATAGATGAAAACGCTTTTGTTAGTCCCTTTCTTGGCCCTGCAACTGGGGCAGCTAACCCTGGCTCAATCCAGGACAGAATCAACGTCGCCCCTGGTAAAAACAGCGAATGGCGTCTTAAAAGGTACGCAAGAACCCAGTGGCGTCAATGTCTTTAGGGGAATTCCATTCGCTGCGCCCCCGGTTGGTGGCTTACGGTGGAAAGAGCCTCAGCCGGTCAAGAACTGGCCAGGTCAGCGGGAGGCAACCCAATTCGGACCCAATGGCATGCAGACGAATGTATTCGGTGACATGGGGTTTCGCTCAAAAGCCATGAGTGAAGATTGCCTTTACTTAAACGTGTGGGCACCGTCCGGCACCAAGAAGGGCCTGCCGGTACTGGTCTATTTTTATGGGGGTGGCTTTGTGGCGGGTGATGGTTCCGAGGCCCGCTACGACGGGGAGAGTATGGCCACAAAAGGAATCGTAGCGGTGACGGTGAACTATCGGTTAGGGGTGTTTGGCTTTCTGGCTCATCCTGAACTGACCCAGGAATCGCCCCACCATGCCTCAGGAAACTATGGCTTACTCGACCAGGCAGCAGCCCTAAGTTGGGTACAGCAAAACATCAGCGCTTTTGGGGGTGATCCAAAGCGGGTGACGATAGCCGGTGAGTCGGCCGGTTCGGTATCAGTCAGTGCGCAAATGGCGTCTCCCTTAGCGAAAGAGTTAATCGCGGGCGCTATCGGTGAGAGTGGCTCATTGCTGGGCACCTTACCAGCCGCTCCCCTGGCAAAGGGGGAAGAAACAGGCGTTGAATTTGCTAAGACGGTGGGAGCCACGTCGCTTTCAGCCCTGCGGGCCATGCCGGCAGAAGCGTTGTTGCAGTCAGCCGCCAAGTTTGGCCCCTTCCGGTTTAGTCCAACGATTGACGGTTATTTTTTCCCTAAGAGTCCCTATGCTATTTATGCCGCTGGCGAGCAGGCGCATGTCCCCCTGCTGGCGGGCTGGAACTCGGAAGAAATGAACTACCGGGGGGTCATGGGCAATGAGCCCTTAACCAAAGCGAATTTCACTAGGGCGATTGAAAAATTATATCCCCATCAGGCAGAAGCTGTATTAAAGCTCTATAATCCAGCGTCTGATGATGAGGTTGAGGCAGTGGCTACCCAACTGGCCAGTGACCGCTTTATTGGCTTCAGCACCTGGAAGTGGCTCGATGTGCAGGCCAAAACCGGTGGCAAACCGGTTTACCGGTATTTGTTCTCCCGTCCCCGGCCCGCTATGTCTCAGGCGATGGGTAATGCGACGCCGGGTTTAGCGGGTGGTGTCGTCAAGGATAGTGCCGGTAAAGCAGCCCCCAAAAGGCCGGCGGCCAAAGGCGCGGTGCATTCGGCTGAGATCGAATATGCCATGGGTAACCTGGCTTCTAATAAAGTCTACGACTGGACGCCCGATGACTATACCGTGTCAAAGGTGATGCAGGCCTATTTTGCTAATTTCATCAAAACGGGCAATCCAAACGGCCCGGATTTACCAGCCTGGCCAGCCGCCACCAATGGCAGTAAGATACAGTATATGAAGTTGGATGTGACTACCGGAGTGGAAACCGAGACGCATCGGGAACGCTATCTGTTTATGGATAAAACACCCGGCAACTAGTTTTGAGAACCAGGTTACTTTTTGGGCCTTCTTACCCTCAATGCCCACCTGGCGCGGAGGCCAAACGAACTCTTTATCTAACTTACGGATACCGGGGTAGGGATGATGAATTCATCAAAAAACGGACCTGAAAGGCATTGGGCAGATTAGAGTGAGTTCAGTAAACGAATCCTGACCTTTTTTCCAATGCCTTTCCTCATTTATTGTGTTTCCATTTAGTCCCAAAAGGTAGTCTTCTATCGTCCAGGGACATACTAAATGCTATTACTGAAGATGTTGCTCTTTTTATACTGATGTCCAGCCATTCAGGAAACGATCTGGTTCGGAGCGTGATCCTGTACACAAATTTTTAATCGCTGTCAATGACAATCCGTCACATACGGTAATAGTCTTAACTACTGGTCTTTACTAGCTAAACCTTGTTGACTACATGCTAAACCTCATCCGGCAGGCCCAGGCTCATCCGAACAATACGGCCATTATTTCTGATGGGCAAGCTTATACATATTCTCAGTTGCTGGATCATTCAGGCCAATTCGCCGGACATCTGCTCCAGGGAAAGCTAGATTTGGCAGAGGCACGAGTCGCATTTATGGTAACGCCCGGTTTCGATTATGTGCGGGTTCAATGGGGTATCTGGCGGGCGGGTGGTATCGCTGTGCCACTTTGCCTAACCTATCCGCCCGCTTCGCTCGACTACGTTATTACCGATACTGCTGCCGAGATTATTGTAGCCTCTGCCAGCTATACATCCATTGTTAAACCCCTTGCTGACGCTAAGAATCTCCGGTTTATCGAATTGGAAGAACAGAGGGAATACGGGCCAGAAGCTTTGCCAGCTATAGCGCCGGAGCGAAAGGCAATGATTCTGTACACGAGTGGCACGACGAGCCTGCCCAAGGGAGTTATTAGTACCCACGCCAACCTCGATGCGCAAATAACAACGCTTATTACAGCCTGGTCCTGGCAATCAACGGATCATATTCTCTGCGTGTTGCCCCTGCACCACGTTCATGGCATTGTGAATGTAATCGGGTGTGCGCTGTGGGCCGGAGCGTGTTGCGAGTTTTTGCCTGAGTTTTCTCCAACGGGCGTATTTGCTGCTTTTCAGCAGGGACGTATTAACCTGTTCATGGCTGTACCAACCATTTATTTTAAACTGGTTGCTCACTACGAAAAGTTGCCCCTTGCTGAGCAGGAAGTCTTAACGGCTACTATGCAGAACTTTCGGTTGATGGTTTCTGGTTCGGCAGCGCTGCCGATTGGCGTTATGCAAAACTGGGAACGCGTTAGTGGGCAAGTCCTGCTCGAACGCTACGGGATGACCGAAATTGGGATGGCCATCAGCAATCCGTATCGAGGCCAACGCATTCCCGGTCATATTGGACAACCCTTGCCAGGCGTGGGTGTTCGGCTGGTTGATGATAGTAATCAGCCGGTTGAGGAAGGACAACCTGGGGAAATTCAGGTGAAAGGCCCCACGGTGTTTCATCAATACTGGCAGCGTCCCCAGGCCACTGCCGATGCGTTTACCGGGGACGGCTGGTTTCGTACCGGCGATGTAGCGGTGATAGACGAGGGAAGTTATAAAATCCTGGGGCGAAGCTCCATTGACATTATAAAATCGGGTGGGTACAAACTATCGGCCCTTGAAATCGAGGAAGTTTTACGAACGCACCCGGCCATTGACGACTGTGGCGTTATCGCCCTTCCCGACGAAGAATGGGGTGAAACGGTTGGGGCCGTTTTGGTGGCCACCCAACCAATCGACCTGACTGAATTAAACCGCTGGATTCGGACTCAATTACCGCCATACAAGGTGCCCCGCCAATATCGCCTTGTCCATGAACTTCCTCGCAATGCAATGGGTAAGGTGACTAAAAATGACCTTAAACAGCTTTTTTAATCATGGATTTCTTAACTGCGTTTCCGTATTGGGCCATTCTGGTTATCATGGTCGTGAATGCCATTGCTGTACAGTTTATGAAAATAAATGTGCAGGATGATACTAAAAAACCTGATCAATGACCTACTTCTCCAACCATGCCACTGTATTGCTGTGCATGGTCATTTATCTTACCTTGATCATCACCCTTGGCTGGTACTTACAAAGGCAATCGGCCAAAACGGTTGGCGAATACTATTTAGCCAATCGTCGGATACCAGGCTGGGTAGTCTCCCTGGCTTTTTTCTCAACCTTCATCAGCTCCAATACCTACATTGGTCAGGCAGGCGAATCGTTTCGGTACGGATTGTCGTGGACATGGGTTGGACTTTTCTGGGCCGTTTTCTGCGTCATTTCGTGGATGATTCTCGGGCCCCGAATGCGCAATCAAAGTATTAGACTCAAGTCATTTACCGTTCCGGACTATTTTCAGCTTCGTTACCAGAGTCCGCTGGCCCGCAGCATTCGCGTTTTGTCGGCTTTCATTATTTTGTTCGCGACAATCTGGTATATGACAGGCATTGCCAAAGGAATTGCCCATTTGCTTGAGTCAGTTCTTGATATACCCTATGCTTATGGCGCTGCCTTTATGCTGTTTTTTACGTGCATTTATACTGTGGCCGGTGGTATGTATGGCATCATGTGGACAGACGCCGTGCAGGGTATTCTGATGTTTGCGGTGGCGATTCTGATGGTGTCATTGCCGTTTGTGTATGTTGGTGGGTATGATGTGCTGATGGCCAAAATTGCCTATGTCGATCACGTATCCAAAAAGGGAACGCCCATTGGCAGTGGATTAGTTAGCTTCGGGCAGTTGACATCGTTTCTATACATTGCCGGAATTGGGCTTTCGGTGGGCATGAAGCAAATTTCGGAGCCCAAGCTATTGATTCGTTTCTATACGGTTAAAGATCGAAAAGGGATGAAGTTCGCTATGACCTGGACGCCCATTTTTATGGGTGTTTCACTGGTATGCGTCATGGGATTGGGGGCGCTGGTTCATGGCATGGTAACCACCGAAGAAGCGGCTTATCTGGTCAATAACACGGACGAGGTAGTGGGGTTTATGCTTAAGAAATTCAATAGTCCAATCATTAGCGGCATCTGCCTGATGGGGCTGTTTGCCGCTGGTATGGCGGCATTGGCCTCCGTTACGTTAGTGGTGGGCACTACGTTGGTGAAAGACATCTGGAATGTATGGAGACCCATGCCCGCAGAACGAATCATTCCCCGTACAAAGCTGGTGATGCTGCTGTATTGCCTGGTGGTGTATTACTTTACTTTGTTCCCTCCGGCGGGTGTAGTGGAGTTGTCGGCCTTTGCCGGATCGGTCTACGTAGCGAGTTTTCTGCCGACTATTTTTGGCGGCTTGTACTTTCGGTGGGGAACAGACCTCGGTGCGGTGGCGTCGATGATAACGGGCATTCTGGTCAACATCATCTGGCGGTTTGGTGTTCGACCCAATTATGAAGCCTTGGCCGATGTCCACGAAGTCTTCCCTTCTTTTATCGCTTCGTTTATTGTCTACATATTAGTCAGCCAACTCACCTCTATCCGGAAACCCGATCAGGACCATTTAAATCTGGTATTTGGAACAGAAAAGTCGGTTAGCTACGTGGCTGACCAATGAAATGAAGAACTGGTTTTTTGCCAATATTTCCCACGAGTTTCGCCTGCCGTTTACCCTGATTTCGGGACCTGTTGAACAGGCTTTAACCAGGCCTAAATTCTATCGGGGGTACGCCACTTTGTGAAGCATCGGCAGCGATAAACCCAAACCAGGCAAAGAGGGAACCGGTCTGGGTTTATTACTGAGTCATCATTTTGTGACCAAAGGAAATGATGGTGAACTGACGGTAGCATCCAGAACGGGTGAAGGAGCCGTACTTTATTAGTACCTTACGGGGCTGATCCAGCTAATCTATAACCATTTGGCAAAAAAGGCCAGTATATCGGCGCGCATGGCTTCCGTTTCCTGATGGCCAACGTCATAAATCGTCAACTGCCAGGCATCAGGAGCACCATCCTGCCGGTAAACGGCTTTCAGATTTTTATCAATTTTTTCCAGACCAGGCAGGGGCGTTAATGGATCGAGCCGACCCGCTAACCCAAAGTGTGGGCGGGGTGAAATCAGGGAGTTTATGTCTGAGGTGGTAAAATGCGTCAGCAAGTCCGGCACGTAGTAATAAATACCGTGCAGGCCCAGCCCGTTGGCCTTAATCAACTCTTGATAATCCGTCAGGCAGCATAAATCGACGCATACCTTAATGCGCTCATCCAAAGCTGCCAGCCACCACGCCATCGTGCTTCCCATCGACATACCCATGGTGGCGATACGCTTTTTGTCCACGTCAGGCCGTGTTTCCAGGTAATCCAGTGCCCGTAGGTTGTCATACACCATCATGCCCCACAAGACCTGCCCGTTCCAGAGCATTTCTTTAAAGGTGTCTACTTCTTTACGGGCCTGCCGTTCGCCAAAACACCAGCTATCCAGACATAACCCGGCATACCCAGCCCGGGCCAGCGCCAGGGCATACGGGGGTTTCTGCATTTCTTTTCGGCCCTGTACAAACTCTTCTTTACCAACTTCATACTGACCAAAATGCGAGTGATTGAACAACACGACCGGTAGCTTGCCGGTATGATGTTTGGGTCGGGTAAAATAAGCAGGTACTTTCTCCTGACCATTAATATCCATCAGGAGCTTTTCGGTAATCAGTTCATCGGTTTCCTGCGTGGAAACCACCACCACGTTTATAGGCCGATGCCGGTCGGGAAGCTTGCCCAGCAGTTTATATAATTCTTTACGCTGTTTATCTTTTTTCATCTCGGACGTTGGAACAAGGCTGGCTTTAACTATATCGCCAATTGATGAGAGAATCGGGGGAAATACGTTCTTAACCGGCAAGGACAGAAGGATGACAACGGGAACAGATAAGCCGGATAGCCACCACTTATGAAGCATAGCAATTGACGTTTTAATAGACGAAAGTGATTAGGTATGCGGCCTGAGTTACTTTCATACACGAGTCTGGCCAATTATGTATAAACTATCAATTCTATGAAAAATACCCGTCGACATTTTTTGCAAAATTCTATCTTAGCGGCCACCGGAGCCGGACTCATTAGCCTGCCCACCCTGGAAGCCGTTGCCAGCCAGCGTAAGAAAACATCAGCCAACGATAAACTTCAGATTGGGCTGATTGGTGCCAATGGCATGGGTTGGTCGGACCTGCGCTCCCATTTGCTGATGAGCGATGTGGAGTGCGTAGCCCTGGCCGATGTGGACCAGCAAGTATTGGACAAACGAGCGGCCGATGTGCAGACCATGCAGCAGAATAAACCCCGGCTATACAAAGACTACCGGAAACTGCTGGAAAACAAAGACATTGATGCGGTCATTATCGGAACCCCGGACCACTGGCACTGCATGGCCATGATTGATGCCGTATCGGCTGGCAAGCACGTCTACGTCGAAAAGCCACTAGCTAACAGCATTGAAGAATGTAACCTGATGCTTGCAGCTGCCAAAAAATACAACAAGCTTGTGCAGGTGGGCCAGTGGCAGCGGAGTGGTTCGCACTATGAAAAAGCCATTGAGTACATCCGGTCGGGTAAGCTGGGCAATATTCGTCTGGTGAAAGTATGGGCCTATCAGGGCTGGATGAACCCCGTTCCTGTCCTACCCGATAGTGCAACACCGGCGGGTGTTGACTACAACATGTGGCTGGGCCCCGCGCCTAAACGCCCGTTCAATCCCAACCGGTTTCACTTCAATTTTCGTTGGTTCTGGGATTATGCCGGTGGACTGATGACCGACTGGGGCGTTCACGAAATTGACATTGCCCTCTATGCCATGAATGCCAAAGCGCCCAGATCCGTGATGGCCTCGGGTGGTAAACTGGCCTACCCGGACGATGCCTCTGAAACCCCCGACACCCTACAGGCCGTGTACGAATACGATGGTTTCAATATGCTCTGGGAACATGCCACGGGTATTGACGGTGGCAATTACGGTCGTACGGAAGGTATTGCTTTTATTGGCAACAATGCTACGCTGGTGCTAAACCGGGATGGCTGGTCGC
>JAQBNX010000314.1 GCA_028288385.1 Spirosoma sp. | reverse complement strand
TTCGCAGGTCATTAGCTGGTTCCAGTAAGCCGTCGTCGCCCTGCTGAAACGTACCAAAGTGAATACCCATTGCCTGCGTTGCTTTTAGGTCAAGCAATGCCCGTACTGCTCCAGCCGGGGATACGTGGACCGGCGCCATGAACCATTGGGGCCGGTAAGACCCAATGGGTAGCAAGGCCAGTTTAATGGGTTCGGAGCGGTTGCCTATCTGTTTAAAATGGGGGCCGTAGCCACTATCACCACAGAAATAAACAGTGCCGTAGGTGGTATGGAGCAGATACCCAGCCCAAAGCGTTTCGTTGCGGTCGCCCATGCCCCGGTTGCTGAAATGTTGTGCCTGTGTGCAAGTCAGGCTTAGTTTTCCATTCACCCGCAACGTATCATTCCAGTCTAGTTCGCGGGTAACCCGAGCACCTTCGCTACGAGGCAGATGCGACACGCCCAGGGGCGTTACGAACAGCGGGTTGTGCCCTTTTACCAGCCTGCGTATTGTTGGCAGGTCGAGGTGGTCGTAGTGGTTATGGCTGAGCAACACGACGTCAATGGGTGGTAGCTCTTCGAAACGTAGTCCCGGCGGGCGGTGGCGCTTAACTCCCAACCAAGATGTGGGGCCTACGCGATCGGACCAGACCGGGTCAGTCAGGATGTTCAATCCATTGGTCTGGAGGAGAAACGTCGAGTGATTGACAAACGTAACCACCAGACTGTCGCCCTCAATTCGGGTGGCTGGCCTGGGACCAACAAAGGCATCGGGCTGTTCGGGCCACGGACCTTTGTCGCGGTGTAGCAGCCACTCAAATACGCTGCCTGATGAATGATCGGAATTGCCCGGATTATAAAATTTTTTACCATTGAAATGATCGGTCACGGGACCCTTGTAGCGTGGGGAACAGGCCACGAAAGCAAGGGGAATCAGCAGGAGCTGAACTATCTGAGCCATCTGAACCATCAGGCAGCCTTCTTTCTTTCTCAGCATAGCAGCAGAAGGGGTCAAAACAGTTTCATCTGACCCGTTTTGGCGCCCGGCAGGGCACCTTCGTGTTCGAGTAGCCATTGCTTGCGCCACAACCCGCCTGCGTAGCCCGTCAAGGAGCCATTGGAGCCAATGATGCGGTGGCAGGGCACAACAATCCAGAGCGGATTACGACCATTGGCAGCGGCCACCGCCCGAATTGCCTTCTCGTCGCCCAGTTGACGGGATAGCGTCAAATAAGACAGCGTAGTCCCATACGGTACAGTCATTAGCGCCAGCCAGACACGCTGCTGAAATGCAGTGCCAGCGGGTGTTAGGGGGAAGTCGAACGTTTGGCGGGTTCCCTCAAAATACTGAGCCAGTTGGTGGACCGCCAGTTGCACCGGTTTGGCCAGCTGATCTGCCATCACTTCGGTGTTCATCGTTTCATCACCCGTTACGTCCTGACACGCAATTTCCCGTACGCCCATCTCGTCGCCCACGATGCGCACCCACCCAAGTGGAGACTCGACTACGGTAGAAGTCATTGGACTTTTAGCGGAAATATGTTTCGACGAGTTCATGCAGTATGGCTGCTGTCAGCGGTTTGGTATAATAGAAGTTGAACTCTGATGAGGTTACCGCCAGCTTTAGATCGGTTGGGTTAAGGGATGTCGTTAAGCATGAGTAACAATAGGCGACTTTTCTGATCGCTGGGCAGTGTTTGATAATGTTCTACAAACTCAAATCCATTCATGCCGGGCATATTGATATCGAGGAAGATGACATCCGGCCGTTTATAATCCGATTGGTCGGTATGGGTTAAATAATGCAGCGCTTCCAGGCCATTCTCTGCCACCCGTACGTCATCGCACACTCCTGACTCCCTGATGATAAGCTGGTGAAAAAAGTTATCGTCCGGATCGTCATCTATTAAGAGAATGCAATGGATCGGTTTGGACATACTGTTGAACGGTTTTAATGTTCTTTGGAATGGTCAGGTAAAAGGTAGTACCAACACCGGGAGTGCTGTCGAGCCAGATCTGACCACCATAAATGTCGATTATTTTTTTGCAGGTTGCCAACCCGATGCCTGTGCCTGGATAATCAGTGCGGCTATGTAACCGTTGAAAAATCTGAAACACCCGCTCGTAGTGCTGCGGAGCGATGCCAATGCCGTTGTCGGCAACAGCGAAACGGTATGACTTGCCCTCATCGGTGGCGTAAATTTTTAGGCGGGTCGCTGCATTAGGCAGGCGGTACTTGAGGCCGTTTGTAATCAGGTTCTGAAACACCTGTTTGAGGTCGGTACGATGGGCTGTTAGTGTTGGTAGTGGCTCAAGATCCACGGTAGCATTGGCGGCCTTTACTTCCTCCTGATGTTCTTCCAGAATTTCGGCAATCAAGGCATTCATGTCTACGCTCTCGAATTCGGCAACGGAGCCCACGCGTGAGAAGTCGAGCAAGTCGTTTATGAGCGTCCGCATTCGGCCAGCCGCGGCAGTTGAAGTATTAATCAGTTTCCGACCGTCGACATCCAGTTGTTCACCGTATTTGGCTTCCAGCAGAGTCAGGTAGTTTACGATCGTTTTCAGGGGTGCCTGTAAATCGTGCGACGCGACGTAGGCAAACTGCTGAAGTTCCTGGTTTGAACGACTCAACTCCTGAACAGCCTGTTGCCGGAACTGGAGTTCGCTCTCATATTCGCCGGAGGTTCGAAGCCCAATAGCTTCATTAAAGTAGCGTATCAGCGCTATTACCGTAGCAATTGACACTACGCCCGTCAGAAATCGGATGAGTGCATTCAATCGGTAAGC
This sequence comes from Spirosoma sp., assembly GCA_028288385.1. Classification (GTDB taxonomy): domain Bacteria; phylum Bacteroidota; class Bacteroidia; order Cytophagales; family Spirosomataceae; genus Spirosoma. The sequence goes on along the minus strand of JAQBNX010000314.1, from coordinate 2,935 downwards.
GGGCCACCAAAACATGGTTGCATCGAGGAGATGTGTGGCTCCGCATAGCATGATAAACGCCCCAAACAGCAAAAATACACTCGGCATTGGAACGCCTTTTTTGAGTGTAACAAATCGGACCAGTATCAGCGGAATGGCCATGTAGGCAAGCCATACAGTCAGATCAGAAAAAATGTAGAGCCACCCATGAAAATCCGTCCAATTGCCGCAAAACCAGCGTGGAGGCCAATCACTGGTATCCGTCAACCGCCTGAAAAAGTCTGTAAACTGATCCATATCATTATAGAAAAACGTTATTCCTATCAGCCTATCCGCCTTGTCTGAGTAATCGGCTAAAATTGGTTGGCTAAAAATAGATAGAAAACAGATTCGTACTCACTGGGTAAGCGTTGCGTGGTGTTTAACAGACTCAGCAATTTTTCGCATACGCTTTCCTTGCGTTTTACGTCCTGGCTCCGCTTTTATGCAATAGTAAGTAGTTTCGTCAATGGCAAGATGACGCATCAAATGGGTAGGATGTCGTTGATGGAGCAAGAAAAATCTTACTGGCCCGTGCAGCATTACGTAGCGTGGCCGCATGCAGCGCGTAGATGAGCGTTCCAGAAGTTGTGACCAAAAAAGCCCTTCACTCAGGTGAAGGGCTTTTTTGGTCACAACTTTGGTAAAATTCAGGCGACTACTTCGCGGCTAATTTCAGTATTTGTCCTTCTCCGTAGTCGCAGATATACAGTTCATGATTGGCATCTTCGCCAAACGCAGCAATAGAACCTGCCCGGTTTAAGAGCAACTGATTTGTTGCTTTGCCGCCTTCATAAGTCAGGGCCCACAACCGGCCACTGCCAAAATCACCAAAAATATATTTCCCCCGCAGCGACGGATTAGCCTTACCCGCATACACCTGCCCACCCGTGACGGAATTACCATCTTCGCCATGCAGGTATTCATGAATGGGATCGATCAACTTATCGGTTACGGTATTGTCTTTGTCGTTGAAGGGCTGAGCGGCCTCTTTAACGCGCCAGCCATAATTCCCGCCTTTGGTTATGATATCAATTTCTTCAATCTTGTTTTGACCTACGTCGCCAACCCAGAGCCGTCCCTGTTCATCGAAACTAAACCGCCAGGGATTTCGCAGCCCATAGGCATATATTTCTTCCCGCAGCCCGGCTTTACCAACAAAGGGGTTATCCTTTGGGATGCCATAATGACCTTTCTCCGTACTGTTGACATCTACGCGTAAAATTTTGCCAAGCCAGCTGCTTTTGTTCTGCCCATTGTTCTGCGGGTCTCCCCCGCTCCCACCATCGCCGGTGGCTACGTAAAGATATCCATCCGGCCCAAACTGCAGCTTGCCACCATTATGGTTTGAGTAAGGTTGATTGAACCGAAATAGAATTACCTCCGAGCCCGACTCCACGGTAGATGCATCGGCTGACGAAGCTTTAAACCGGCTCACAATCGTTTCGCGGGGGTTGTCTTTAGTGTAATTAACGTAAAAGAACCCGTTTTCCTTGAATTTTGGGTGGAACGCTAAACCCAGCAGGCCCATTTCACCACCATAGGCAACTTTGTTGCGTATATCGAGGTACATACCCACAGACGCGGCATTTGGGTTGTTGTCAAATATGCGGATTCGCCCGGCCTGCTCCACCACAAACACCCGGTTGGTGCCGTCATTGGCATGGGTGTATTCGATGGGGGCTTCAAACTTGAGTTTTGGATAAGCGTTTACGGTCTTTAGAGCAGGGGCCGTGGACGACGTACTGGTTGCTACTGAATCGACACCTCCAAACGACGATTGTTCATCGCGCTGGCAGGCAAAGGATAGCAACATGGCTACGCCAGACGTAGCGGCCAGTGAGACAGCAAACGTAATTAATGTTCGACTTAACATGATCAGTTGTTTCATTAGTATAGTGGTTACCGATGCAAATACGGTTCCAGATGCGGCTCCCGAACTTTGCAGCCAGCAATTTGTTTCAAAATCATGTATATGGGTTCACCCAGGAAAGAGCCTGCGTCTTAAACGCATAAACGGATGGTGTAGTGTTTCCACAGTTCGGGGTAAGCCTTCCACTCCCTACGTATCAAATCTTTCAGTAAGACTGCCGTATGACCACAACCAACACGACAACATTTCTCGATCACCTGCTGGCCCAACGCGCCCATTACCGCTATAAACTTCCATCGCGCCCCGACGCCGGACGCTTCATTGAACAGTTAATGCGGCTGCTGTTTCCAGTGACGCAGGACTGCCAGTCGGCCTCACAAAATGTAGAAGAAACGTATCATAAGTTACACGAGCAGTTGGTTTGCCTGTTCCGACCTTTAACAAACAATCTGGTCGATACGCCGGACTTGATTGCCGAGCGTTTTTTTGAACAGTTGCCCGCTATTTACGACACGCTGCTGCTCGATGCCCACGCCATTGCCGACAATGACCCGGCGGCTGTTGGAGCCGAAGAAGTTATTGCTGTTTATCCTGGTTTCTACGCCATTGCCGTCTACCGTATCGCCCACGCGCTTCTTAAACTAAACGTACCCCTGTTACCCCGGATGCTGACTGAATTTGCGCATGGTCAAACAGGCATTGACATTCACCCCGGTGCCTTAATCGGGCAATCGTTTTTTATCGACCATGGCACAGGTGTCTTTATTGGCTAGACAACTATTATTGGCGATAATGTCAAAATTTATCAGGGCGTAACCCTGGGTGCTACCTACGTAGCGAAATCGATGGCGCAGAAAAAGCGGCACCCAACGATAGAAGACAATGTGGTCATTTACGCGAATGCCACCATCCTGGGCGGCCATACCGTGGTGGGACATGACTCGGTGATAGGAGGGAACGTATGGCTCACCAGCAGCGTCAATGCCCATTCGCTCGTTTTCAACCAGCATAAAATCGACGTCAGGCTCAAGTCGCTGGAGGAAA
>JAQBNX010000129.1 GCA_028288385.1 Spirosoma sp. | reverse complement strand
GACGAGACACAGACCAGCATACAGCGCATTTCGGCACAACATGCCCAATTTGTGAACCGATTGGCCTATCATTTAAACGTAACCAGCATCCGGCAGTGCGGTACGTTGCTGGCATTTGACGTGAACGTGGGAGAGCAGACATCCTATTTCAACAGTATCCGCGATAAGGCGTATAGCTTTCTGCTGGAGCGAGGCATTCTAATGCGGCCCCTGGGCAATGTTCTTTACCTGATGCCACCCTACTGCACGACGGATGCGCAATTAACGTATGTGTATGAGCAGGTGGAAGAATTATTGCGTGAGTTGAAGCAAGTGCCTCAACTCACTGGCCGGGTCGTAAACTGATCCATCGCATCGCTGGGGTGAACTTCCAGCACGTTGGCCAGTACCAGCAAGACAAGGGTCCGGGAAGCAATTTTTCGGGATATACCAGCAACAGAAGCAAACAGATCGACCGTAATGTTATCGTGTTCGCCGAGGTGCTTCATTAACTTATGTTCCTTCTCGCCATAGCTAAACCTGATGTCGCGGGCGGCCTGCGTTCCCTTCAAAATTTCACGCACTTCGCGGCTGGCCTGTACAGACTTGTCGGCCACGCGCACGTAGGCTTTCTTAGTATCAGGGTCGGCAGGGTCGGGTAGAATGTAGTGTGGCTTATTAAGGCTGGGAGGCACCCGAATTACCAGCACCTCACGCTCATCGCCAAGTTGCACCCGATCAATGGTGTAGCTGATGCGCGGAAAACAGTGTTTGTGAATGGCCCGAACGAGCAGATACTCGTCTTCGTCAGCATATTTGAGGCCCGGGATCTTCTTGTCGTCGCCGACGCCGATCAGCATGATGCCGCCGTTTGTATTAGCGAAGGCTACCACGCCCCGGATAATTTTTTCTGGGTGATTAGTTTTCAGCTTGAACTCTAAACTGCTCCCCTCTCCCCGCTTGACCAGGTTCTTAAGCGCCTGATAGTCCATACCCAATGGGTTCAACTGGTTGAGCACTGAATCGTGATAAAGATACGGCTTCTATACAGATTTGCAAGTGCAGCCAACGCAACTATATTTTACGTTGAAAGATGTAGAGGGCTGGCTGACTTTTAGGCATAGCAAACCGTTAAAAAACACACGATGTAACAACTATTGTCATCTTAATAAACACAGAATTGCGGCTAAACGTTGCCCTTGTACTCAGTACATTCTATAAAGAAGAGACTTTTGTACGCCCAGAATAAACAATCGTTTAGCGAAAAATAAATCTGTCGATTCTGATGCTGAATTAGCTTGGGAATTGGCCAAGTCAATTCATAAATTGATTTCCCAACGCTATTAAAAAGGGTACCTTTCTGAGAAAGGTACCCTTTTTAATAGCGTTACGTTTAACCGATCAGTACTCGTCCTCGTTGAAGAAAAAGTCATCCTTAGTCGGATAGTCGGGCCAAATCTCTTCGATGCTTTCGTAAGGCTGTCCATCGTCTTCGAGTTCCTGCAGGTTCTCGACCACTTCCAGCGGAGCACCGGAGCGGATCGAAAAATCGATTAATTCGTCTTTGGTTGCAGGCCAGGGAGCATCTTCGAGGTAGGATGCTAATTCAAGTGTCCAGTACATAGTGTTTTTCCGTATTTAATGTCTATTTTCAATGAGGCTGCAAAAGTAAAAAAAACGTTAGTAACCAGTCACTTTTCTGAAAATTGTTCTCAAAGTTCCGAGTTGAGTGGGTTTAGGCCTTTAACTGACAAAGTGTAGGTTTGTTTTCAACAGCGAATAAAACGTATTTTTAAGCGTGGTGTATACCAAACGCGACTACCGCTCAATAATTTTAACAAAACCGATATTGCACCAGCTACGCTGCTCATGATTACTGAAGTATGTGCCTACTCGCTGGAATCTTGCCTAAAGGCTCAGACCGCTGGCGCAGGGCGAGTTGAATTATGTGGTGGGCAGGCCGAAGGTGGTACAACACCCAGCGCGGGACTGATTCAACTGGCCCGGCAACATTTAACCATCCCGGTATTTGTTATGATTCGGCCACGCGGTGGCGATTTTCTATACACCAATACAGAACTGGCGGTTATGAGAGCTGATCTGGAGATGGCTAAACAAATGAGCGTTGCGGGGGTGGTATTTGGCCTGTTGCAGGCGAATGGTACGGTGGATGAAGGGCGTACCAGCCAACTCGTTGAACTGGCTTATCCACTGCCCGTAACATTTCATCGCGCCTTTGACATGACACGCAATCCGACAGAAGCCCTCGAAGCGGTAATACGTACTGGCGCTGTTCGTATCTTAACGTCAGGTCAACAGCCAACAGCGGAATTGGGTCTGCCAGTGCTACGTCAACTGGTTCAGCAAGCGGGAGGACGTATCGAGATTATGGCCGGAGCAGGTGTTCATGCAAGCAATGCCAGGGTGCTTATGGAAGCAGGCGTTGACGCGCTGCACCTCAGCGGCAGCACCAAGCATAACAGTCCAATGATTTATCAGCAATCCAACGTTTCTATGGCATCCACTATACCCGGTGAATATGAGCGGATGGAGGCAGACGAAGAAAAAATACGCGGAGTTGTCGACTTATTAAGTTCTGTTAAGCTCACATAGGCAATTCACAACGTCTAAAGCAATGGAAGGGTTATTTATAGTAGGATACGTAGTAACATGATTGAGCCTTATGTCCTCTCATAAATACTAACCTATAAGCCGTTTCATAACGTTGTGTGGTCCGGGGGTCTTTATAACACAATGGCCCGGTTGCCCGAAATAAATACACGGTCGCTAAAAACAAGCTTCAGCGCCTGCGACAGCACAATCTTCTCTACATCTTTCCCCTTCGTAGCCATGTCGGTCGCCGTGTGCCGGTGATCAACCTCCTGCACGCTCTGGGCAATAATCGGACCTTCGTCGAGGTCATTATTGACAAAATGGGCGGTTGCACCAATGATTTTAACGCCCCGCTCGTAAGCTTGTCGGTAAGGATTAGCCCCTACAAAAGCGGGCAGGAACGAATGGTGAATATTGATGATCCGGTTGGGAAAGTGATTGACAAAAGCAGGTGTGAGCACACGCATGTATTTTGCCAACACCAGGTATTCTGGTTCATAAATGCTCAATGTCCGCAAAATAGCGGCTTCATGTTCCTCGCGGCTTAGCCCCTCATGCGATACGTGATGAAACGGAATACCAAATTTGCTCACTAAGGGCTGCAACAGGTTATAGTTGCTTACCACAGCCAGAATATCGGCGTCCAATTCATCGAAGGCGTAGCGAATCAGTAGCTCACCGAGGCAGTGATGTTCTTTAGTGACCATCACCACAATTTTCTTTCGTCGCTTCGGATTCAACCGAAACGTAATGTTATGTCGGTCAGTCATATCATCTGGTACGTCAACGATATTCTCGGTGTCGTGGCTTGGGTCAGGCATCGCAGAATGGAGTTCACTGAGCAGGGCGTCACTATCAAATAACCCCTCAAATTCAGTACGCATGAAAAAATGCCCGGCCGGACTCACGTACTCAGCATTATGGATAATATTGAGATTGTGCCGGTACAAGACACCCGTTACGTGGTAAATCAGACCCTTGCGGTCTGGGCCGTCCATGAGCAAAATGTGTTTGGTCGGGTCAGACATAGGGATATAAAGTCAATTAGAGAGCAAAATAATAAATTGCCTTGCATCATGCTAGTCTACTAACCTTGTTCACTAGTTATGCCTGATATCGGCCTATCGTTCTAACCAACGATTATCTGGTATATTCGCCCAGTCAACCTGCCATTTCATAATGTTAAACCGTCGACGTTTTCTTACGCTCAGTTCATTATCAGGCCTACTACCGTCGCTGTCCTTCCAACGTGCCCTTGCTGGTCAGCGTCCACCAAACGTCAGACCGGTTGTCCTCTCAACCTGGAAACAACCTAAAGCCAATGCAGCGGCCCAGGCTGTGCTCGACCGGGGTGGGCGGGCACTGGAGGCTGTTGAAGCCGGTGTCCGTGTGCCCGAAGCCGATCCTGACGACACCAGCGTAGGCTATGGCGGCCTGCCAGACCGCGACGGGCGCGTAACACTCGATGCCTGCATTATGGATGAAAAAGGCAATGCCGGGTCCGTTACGTTTCTGGAGCAAATCATGCACCCGATTTCGGTGGCACGGGCCGTAATGGAAAAATCGCCCCATGTTATGCTCAGTGGCGAAGGCGCGCTGGCGTTTGCATTGGCGCAGGGATTCAAAAAAGAGAACTTACTAACCAAATCGTCGGAGGCCGCCTGGCGTGAGTGGCTTAAAACTGCCCAATACAAACCCATTATCAACATAGAACGTCATGATACCATTGGTATGCTGGCGATGGA
>JAQBNX010000753.1 GCA_028288385.1 Spirosoma sp. | reverse complement strand
AAAGGCAGGCAATGGGTCGGTACGTACCGGAAGCTGACCCAACGTCTGGTTTATCAGGGTTACCTCGTTCTCCGATGCATTACCAGCCAATATGAGCTGAAAAGGTCGGTTACGGATGGCCCGTTCATAAAAATCAGCAACGCCGTCGCGGGTTAGTTGTTCAATAGCTTCGGGCCGCTGGCTCCGCCCGTAGGGATGGTCCAGTCCGAACAGTTTTTCGCGAAACAAGACTCCGGCCAGATACGCGTTTTTTTCATAATTGACACGCAGGTTCTGGAGCGTAATATTTCTGAGTTCTTCGAGTCCTTTTTGTGGGAAGGTAGGTTCGTTAAGTAAATCGTTCAGGAGTGGTAAAACATCGGGCAGGAATCTGGTCAGGCAATAAACCACCAGACTGGCCCGGTCGGGGCCACTGTTCAGTTCCACAAATGTCCCGTAGCGGTCGAAGTATTCGCTGATTTGCGCCGACGAACGGGATGTGGTTCCCTCGGCCAGCATTTTAATGGCAAAAAAGGCCGTACCCGGCCGATCCTGTACCAGCCGTTGTTCCGATGCATTGGCCTGTATGGTTTGCTCATACCACGTACCGGCATCAAAAACGCACTCTAACCGTAACACGGGCTGCTGCTTAACGGAAATTAGGTATAGTTGAACACCATTGTCGAGTGTGTGTTGTTCAACGGCCGGAAGTTGTATTTCCTGTATAGCCTGAAACGTGGGCGACTGCGTTCTATCTAGAATCATTGAGCGTAAAACCTATAAGTAAGCGTTTTGTGTACCTGGTCTGGATAAGATACCAGCGGGTATGTATATTAACATTCTGATACCACATCCCTTTATTAAAATGGGCAGAAAGCAAAATGGCATTTCCATTAGAAATGCCATTTGTCAGTTGAAATGCGTGTGTTGGGACGAATCATAGTTAAATGCCGACAAACTTGCTCCATTGACAAAAACAACTCTTTAATTGTCCTCGGAACTGGACACATCATCGTTGAGCAGCCGGTTGGCTCCATTCAGATTAAGCAACAGCGAAATTCGAAAGGTCTGAGACAATGGGCTACCCTGCTGAACAGGTAACAGGTACGAAAAATCGACGCCAAACCGCTGTTGCAATCGCAAACCAAGCCCGGTGGTGATGTATCTACGTCCACCTTTGGCAGACGACTCACCAAAATAACCACCCCTAACGGCAAATACGTCGTTATACCAGTACTCAATACCCGTTGACAACGTAATCTCTTGTAATTCTTCACTGAAACCACCCGGCGCATCAGCAAACGACCCAAACACGGAACTGAAATAGTTTTTACCCGCATTGATATTTGTCCGTACACCATTGACTGTCTGTATATTTGGTGTAGGCACCATTAACTTGTTAAAATCCAGTACGAGGTTAATCTTGTTGTACTGATCGGCGTAGTAGGTAATGCCAGTCCCTAAACGCAGGTTCGTTGGAATAAAATAACGTTCATTACCCCCGTAGTTGATTCGGCCGCCGAGGTTAGAAATCATTCCACCAAAGGCCCAGCCCAATCCCTTACCCGTCGCATTGTCGCGGGCTTCGTTGCGGTAAAACGCACTGATGTCGGCAGCAGCGGTAGCCCCTGGTTTCAGGCCCGGTGTGCTACTCCCCGATGCCAAATTGGAATTCAAGTACTTAAGGTCCACACCAAGGGAGAAATTTCTCGAAAGTCGCTGGGCAAACGTTGCTGTTACGGCGTACTCACGGGAGTTAAACGTACCAGCCGCTACGCCCGTTGCCGTTGTGAAATTGACGGTTCCCAGGTCGAAGTACATGAGCGAACCACCTACAACCGAGTTCTTGCCTACTTTAGAGTAGCCACTCAGATAGGTGTAGTACATGTCGCCGATCAGTTCGCGCAGCCAGGGCGTGTAGGAAATAGATGCACCTTTATCCTGTCTTGCAAAAACCAGTTTCGACGGGTTCCAGAAAATCGCATTTGCGTCAGCATCTCCCAGGGCCACACCGGCTTCACCGAGGGCACCAGACCGCGCATCGGGCGTGAAGTTCAGGAATGGAACAGACGATGTCGGAACGTTTAGTTGTGTTCCGTTTAAAGTAGTGGGAGTGGAAGACTGGGCAGAAACGACGAGGGGGACAAAACTAGAAACGCCGAGAAGAACACGGAAAAAATTGTGCTTCATACTGAAAGTGTTGGTCAATGACAGCAACTGCGGGTGGTAGTGTAACAGTTGTGTGCGGTCAAAATTACAAGGAAACGTTGGATTAGAAAAAAGTGGGTTCAATTAACCCCGTAAATCATTTAGTCAATAAAAGGCGTTCTGTCCCGTTGGCAATAGACCCATCCGTGGCCGAACGCACCTGTAATTGTACGATGTACAGACCATTCGGCATCGGCTGGCCAGCGCTGGAACGACCGTCCCACGTACCAATGTCCAGTATAGCCGGACAGTCGGAACACTGGCCATTTTGCTGACTCAGCAACCGGCCAGTGAGATCGTAGATGCCTACTGTCCAGTCGAGCGGTTCACCAGAACGGTCAAGTTCGGCGGTGAATGCAGCTTGCGTCAGAACTGGATTTGGACGAGTATGAAGGCCCCACAGCGTTAATCCCGGTCGTTCGGAAACTATTATGCTC